>JACQPC010000092.1 GCA_016207695.1 Candidatus Doudnabacteria bacterium
CATTTGAATTTAGATATTGTTTAGGATTTAGTGCTTCGTGCTTAGGATTTAACTATTAGGATTTAGTATGGCTAATAGACATTTATCCAGAACCATCGCGATGCAAAGCCTCTACGAGTGGGATTTCAACGAGAAGCAAAAACCCCTGGCAGAAATTACCGAGCACAACCTCAAGCAGTTCGGGCCGGGACTCGAAGATCCCGCTTTTATTTTTGAATTGGTCAGGGGAGTGGAGAAAAACCTGCCTGAACTTGACCGGATCATCACCCAAACCGCCCCTGAATGGCCCTTGGATCAGATCACGATAGTGGATCGCAATATTCTGCGTTTAGGCATTTACGAACTTTTGTTTGCCAAAGAAGTGCCGCCCAAAGTGGCGATCAACGAAGCCGTGGAGCTGGGCAAAGCTTTTGGGGGTGAATCAAGCGGCAAGTTCGTCAACGGGGTATTAGGAACTTTGTATAAGAATCTGCCAGAAACGGAGAAAGAAAAAGGTCAAAACAATAACAATGACCATAACGATAACAAAAAAATCAAAACATAATCTCCCAAAATTTTTTTTGCCGATTGCTGGCGTTTTAATTTTGCTGCCTGGATTAGCCTTTGCCCAGACGGATCATCTGGTCTTAAGCCAGGTGCAGATTACGGGCGGAACAGGATTAACAGCCAATGATTTTATAGAGATTTTTAATCCCACGAATCAAGCCATTGATTTGAATGGGATGAGTTTGGTTAAAAGGACAAAGACTGGCACTTCGGACGTATTGGTGGCAAGCTGGAGTGAGGCGGTTGTTATCCCGGCTTATTCGTTTTATTTACTGGCCAATTCGGGATATTTGGCAGAATCCCGCAATGCAATTTTTGACGAAACCATTGCCAATGATAACGGGCTTGCCCTGCGGTCCGCCACTGGCGATATTATAGACAGCGTTGGATGGGGCGCGGCTGTTAATATTTTTGTGGAAGGGGAAGTCTTTTCTTCTAATCCCGGAACAAATAAGAGCTTGAGCAGGAAGTTTTCTGAAACCCAAGAGATACAAGACTCAAATAATAACAGCGCGGATTTTATTTTAGCCTCATCCAATCCCCGCAATCTAACTATAAGCTTGGCACCTATCTTGTCTCCACCTCCTTCGCCGCCGCCAGCGCCAGCGCCTGAACCTCCACCTGCACCACCTCCGCCGCCGCCTCCTGCTCCAATAGTCGCCCTGCCTCTTCCACCTCCGCCGCCGCCAGCTCCAGCACCGGTTGTTTATTCCAAAGCTGTTATTATTTCCGAGTTCATGCCCAATCCTTCCGGCAAGGATCCAGGCAGCGAATGGGTGGAGCTTTACAATACTTCTGCAAACGAAGTTGATCTTTCCGGCTGGAAGCTCGATGATGAGGGACAAGCGGGTTCTGTTGGCTCTTCGGCTTATGTTTTTCTGGATAATACTAAAATTGCACCATTGCAGTATCTTGTCCGTGTTTTGCCTGCAAGCAGTTTTGACCTTGATAACAGCAAGGGTGACAACATTCGGCTGTTTTGGCCGGATAATAATTTAGTGGCAGAAATAATTTATACCACTGACGCGGAAGAGGAAGTAAGCTTAGCCCGCAAAGATGATGGCAGTTTTGCCTGGAGCCGGACGTCGACGCCAGGCAATGCCAATATTTTTGATAATCGTGTGGTTGAGGAGCCAAAAACTATTGAGGATAACGGCCCGGTGCAAGTGGTCACGGTCAGTTCAGAAGCGCCGGGTCAAGAAAATGCTGCGCCAAAACAGGAGAATCAGACTGGATATTCAGAGATTGAACAGGACTCTTCATCGCCGCAACAAAGCAAAGTTGCCGGAGCCAGCGTTGAGAGCAAAAAAACAAATGCCAAGTCCTGGGAAGTGTTCACCACTATCGCGGTTGTCGTGCTGATAGTTTTTCTGTATACTTACTATAGATTTTTAAAAAAGGATTAGTTAATTTTATGAACAAGCAAGAACTGATTGATGCTTTGATAAATAAAATGGGTGTAGGAAAAACTGACGCGGAAAAAGCTTTGCAGGCTTTTGTGGATGTTGTCACCGAAGCTTTGCGAAACGGGCAGGAAGTGAACATTTCTGGATTCGGCGCGTTTTCGGTTTCCCAGCGCGCGGCGCGCATGGGAGTCAACCCGCAGCACCCGGAGCAGAAAATCCAGATCGCCGCCACCAAAGTCCCTAAGTTCAAGGCCGGAAAAGGCCTTAAGGAAGCCGTGAGGTAATGTTGGAGTTCGGGATGACAGACAAAAGCTCCTTGACGGGAGCTTTTGATTTTTGCTATATTGCCCAGTCATCCTTAATCCAATATTTATGGTCAAGAAGCTGACTTATGCCTTGATAGCGCTGACGCTATTTGAGGCGGTTTCTCTCACACAAACACAAACAGCGATGGCGGCCTACGCCGTTAAGCCCGGAGATGTAATCAAGGCCAATGCCAGCGCAACAGTTTATTACGTGGACGATCAGCTCCAAAGAATCCCCATGTATGCTGATGCGTTTGCGGTCCGCTACAATAATGATTTTTCCAAAGTGAAAAATCTGACTACTGCGGAAGTGGGGAGCGTTAACAACGATTTGATCCTTAACCGTGAGATGTCCGAGGCCGAAGGCAGCCTGATTATGTATGATGTGGGCCAGACGGTTTATCTTATTGAGAATGGTATGAAGCGGCCATTTACCAGCTGGCAAGCATTCATAAACAGGGGATACTCCGGTTCGCAGATTAAATGGGTCGGCACTTATCATCTCTACGCCACCGGTCCGGTAATAAATTAATTAGTGTTAAAAAATCCTCCGCTAATAGCGGGGGATTTTTATTTATCCTTCCTAATTTCTCAATATTTCTTAACTTCTATTTGTCTAATTAAGCTTGTAATTACAGGTTTTATTAGACAGAAAAAATAACGTTTGCTATGCTGGCGTTATGGAACCATACAAAAAGCCATCGATTGCGCGGGCCGTTTCCCAAGCATTGCCAAAAAAACGCCTGGAATTGTCTGAAAAGCAGTTGCGTGGTCTTAAAACCACTGCCCAAATTATTTTGGCTATTGGCTTAGTTGCTGGAGCGATAAGCTTGGCTGTGTTGGCGCCTAATGCGTTACAATTATTAAAGCCGTTTGTCACCAAAAACCGCACTAAAGAAGACAGACAAAGGCAAAACAGGAAATTCGTTAAGTCTCTTTATTATTTAAAGCAACGGGGAGATATTGAATTAATCCCTATTGGCAAAGATTTTATTCTTAAGGTTACCCAGAAGGGCCGCAAAAAAGTGAAAAAGCTGCAGTTTGAAACTTTGTCAATTGTAACGGATAAAAAATGGAACAAACGATGGTGGCTCGTGCTGGCCGATATACCTTCCAAAACTCACCGTGGCCGGGCCGACGCTTTCCGGGATAAACTAAAAATATTGGGATTTTATCCGCTTCAAAGAACGGTTTGGGTTTATCCGTTCGATCCGCGCGATGAGGTAGATTTTGTATCTTCTTATTATGATCTTACACAGTTCGTTACAGTCATGGAAGTCTCCACCGTTGATCCAGCAGACGAGAAGATGTTGGTTGATTTTTTCAGGGAAAAAATTTGATTTAATTGTTTTAGATAATGCTATAGGTTTGTCTAATTAATCTTGTAATTACATGTTTTGTTAGACAAGAATTGTTTTTGGATATCGGTTTGGTCCTTGCATACGCAATTTACTTGGTCGGGGAGCCGGGAATCGAACCCGGTCTATCTGCTCCCAAAGCAGACGTACTACCGGTATACTACTCCCCGATTGAACTATATTATATGATATACTTTGAGTTATGGAAAGACTTGTAGCGTTCTATAAAAACCTCTTTTTTGAAAACCGCAAGTGGTTTCGCAGGACCTTGATTTGGTTTGTGACATCACTGGTTGCGGGAGCAGTTGTATTTTTTATCCGGCCCCAGCTGCTTGAGGAAATCCTTAGGATATTTGAAGAAAAGTTTGGGCCTAATCCGCCTTTGGATTTTAATCTTGTCCTGGATATTTTCAAAAACAATCTGATGGTTTCCATAATCGCGACTGTTGGCGGATTGCTGTTTGGCATTGGCCCGTTTTTGATTGTGGTCACCAACGGTTTCTTGATCGGCTTTGTGCTGTTGGCGCTGATTCTTGGCGGAGAAGGGGTTGTGGAAACTTTATGGGTTTTGTTTTCAACACTTGTGCCTCATGGTGTATTTGAAATCCCGGCTTTTTTGGTTTCAGCCGCTTTAGGCTTGCGTTTAGGATTAAATTGGCTTTCAGAAGAAGCTTATGGACGCAGGTTTGCCACCTTATGGCAAGACTTCAAGTCAGTTTGGCTTTATTTCCCCAGCATCACCTTGCTTTTGTTCATCGCGGCTTTACTGGAAGTGTTTGTGAGTGGTAATCTTAGCAAGTAAGTTTTGCGGGTATGGTATAGCGGTATTACGTCACCCTTCCAAGGTGAATAGGCGGGTTCGACTCCCGCTACCCGCTCCAAAGAGCCTGAAAATAGGCTTTTTATGTTGTTTATATCATCAACTATTAATAGCTATCATGCTATTTGTGGATAATAAAACAGCCTTATTTTATTGCTTGACATTATTGGCAAAAATCTTTAGAATGTGTTTTGTAGTTAGGCTTTTCAACAATTACCTTGTAACAAAGGCTTAGCTACAGTTCGTCTTAGTTTATGGATATATTTGCGAAAAGGATGCAACTGGTTCCCAATTAATGGAACACGGTCGATCTTTGTATCTGCTCATCAAAGAGCTAAGCAAATATCCCCATAAGTAAATTAACTACATGTTTATTAAATGACCAAAACTTGCGATTGATTGTCTCATATGAACAATTAATAAGGCAGGTTTTTTATTTTGATAAACAGGAGATTATAAATGCAATTATCTGAAAAAGCACGAAAAGCAGTGGCTTTCGGCTTGGCTTTCTCCACCTTAGTGTGGAGCTTCAGCCTGTTTGCCGCTTTGCCATTTGCTTCCGCCGCTGCTCACAGCAATGGTTGTGTTGTCCTCTCTGGCGGGACCGTTTGGCTTTTGGAAAACGGCACCCGAAGAGGTTTTACCTCTGCTGAAGTGTTCATGTCGCATGGGTATAACTTCGGCCAAGTTGTCGCTGCCAACAGCGATGATACGGCTTTGCCAGTGGGTCCAATCATGACCTATGCTGACGGCACCTTGGTCAAGGGTCCAACTGACCCCTTGGTCTATTTGGTGGCCAACGGGCAAAAGCGAGGATTCGTGTCCGGCTCAGTGTTTACCGGCCTTGGGTTTAGCTTCGCTAATATCCAATCAGCTCCCGTGAACACCTTCTCGGATCTTCCGACCGGCGCCAACCTCGAATCAGCCACCGAGCGGCACACTGCAGGTGTCTTGGTCAATTCCGGCGGGACTGTTTGGAAAATGACCGCCACCGGCAGAATGGGCATTCCTTCCATGGAAGTTTTCAACTCCTATGGCTATAGCTTTGCTAAAGTCGTGGCGGCTAATTCTGCCGACACTTCCGCGGCAAACGAAGGCGTGGTCACCGCCCGCGCTGCTTGCTCTGGCGGCGATGTCACTCCTCCAGTCACCGGCAATGTCACTGTCAGTTTGGCTTCCGATAACCCAGCGGTTTCAACCCTGGTTACCGGCCAAGCCACTGCTGATTTGGCTCACTTTATGTTCTCGGGATCCGGCACCGTGAATAGCGTCGTCTTTGCCCGCATTGGCGTGTCTGCTGATTCCACGCTTTCAAATGTTTACCTGTTTGACGGCTCAACCAGAATCACAGATGCCGCCTCGGTTTCTGACGGCAAGATTACCTTCACCAACAGTTCCGGGCTCTTCGCTGTCAGCGGTTCCAAGAACCTGGCGGTTAAGTCCGACATTGCTACCGGCACTTCCGGGCAAACCGTGGGTGTAAGACTTGATTCTGCGGCCCTCGCTTCCGGTTCAGTCGGCGGACTTCCGGTTTCCGGCAACATCCACACCATCGCTTCTGCCACTCTGGCAGGCGTTGCTGTGGGCACTCCGTTGCCGTCCTCCGCAGCCACCACTGACCCAGGCAACGATGTCCGGGTCTGGGAATCAACCTTCACCATCACCACTCGCGACGTGGTTCTTTCCCGCTTGGCTCTGCGCCAGATCAACTCGGTGCTGCCAGCGGATGTCAAGAACTTCCGCCTGTTGGTTGACGGCGTCCAGCAAGGTTCAGCCGTTTCGCAAGTTGATGCCAACGGCTACGTGACCTTCTCTGGCTTCACCAAGACTTTGGCCACCGGCTCCCGCGTGGTGAAAGTCATCGCTGATGTCATTGGCGGCTCATCCCGCATCATCCAAATGTCGCTTAGAAACAAGGCTGACTTGGATGCCAAGGATTCGCAATATGGCGTCAACGTCTCGGCCACTGGCACCTTCCCGGCCTCCACTGCCACGCTCACCATCAACTCCGGCAGTATGACCGTGGTTAAGGCCACGGATTCGCCGTCCGGCAACGTTGCCGATGGCGCGTCCAATGTCAAATTGGCCAAATACACCTTCACCGCTTATGGTGAGGGCATCAAAGTGGAAACTTTGCTGGTTGACTTCACCCATGTCACCTCTGGCGATGTGGCTGAAACCTCAACCTTAAGAAACGGCAAAGTCGTGGTCAACGGCTCCCAAGTCGGCTCCACCACCACTTTGGATCCAGCCTCCACCGGCACGTCGTTTACCACCAACTTCATAGTCAATCCAGGCAGTCCTGCTTCTGTGGAAGTTTATGCCGACATGTTTGACAATGACGGCACGGACGCGGTATCCGACGGCGACAAGATCACTGTGACCTTGTCCTTAGGCTCTTCAAATGCCACCAGACAAATCTCATTGGGAACCATCAACGTTCCTTCAGCCAACGTGGCTGCCAACCAGGTTACGGTCGCCGCAGGCTCCATCACTCTGGCCTCGGCCACCAATTACACCAGCCACACTGTGGTGGTGCCCAAGACCAACTACAAGGTTGGCGCTTGGAACCTTACCGGCGGCACGACCGAAGATGTGAACATGCACACCTTCTCGCTGGACATTGATGAAACCTCGGGCACGACCTTCAACGAAGACGACCTGACTGACTGCTACCTGAAATATGGCTCCAGCCAGTCCACGGTGAAGTCTTCCATGACTGCGGCAGACAACGACTGGTCAGTCAGCTTCACGCTGGCGACCAATGTCGTGATGCCGATTGAGCTCTACTGCAATATCGGCTCTACTGTCACCGCCACTCATGCGCTCAAGACCGACCTTACCGCCACTGGCACAGGCGCTATGTCTTCCGCATCTGTCAGCCAAGCTGACAAGGATGGCCAGACCTTAACAGGCGCGACAAGCGGCTCACTGACTGAAGCCATCGGCGCCGGCAATCCAATTACCTCGATTACCGAGGATAATGTCACCAAGAAAGTCGCGGCCTTCAAGTGGACCGCGGCTGACGAGTCTTTCACCCTAAGTGAAATCAACGTCAACGTGGCCGCTGCCACCACTGTTAGCAATGTCATCCTGAAGGATTCCACAGGCGCGACCCTGGCTACCCGCCCGGGCGCCACTGATGTAACCTTCGGAGGCATTAGCGTTCCAATAGCGGTTGGCGCGACAGTCGAATTGAGCGTGGAGCTGCAGCTAGGCGCTGTGGGCACTGGCGCTGGTACTTCTCGCGAAGATGTTGCCGTGACTCTTGATTCCTACAAGAAACGAGACTCACAAGGCGTTGAAACCGAAGATACGGACAACGTTGCTGGCAACTCGCACTTTGTGTTCAAGGCTATTCCAGTCGCCACCCAGGGTTCAGTTTCCAGCGTTTTGGCGCTTTCCGAGATGGATCTTTACCGTCTGACCGTGAAAGCCCAAGGCGGCCCGGTTGCGGTCAAGCAATTGGCTTTCAAGGTGACCTTCACCGACATTACGGATGACACCTTGACTATCGGCAGCCTTAAGTTCTACAAGGATGGCAACGATTACACGGATTCGGTCAGAATCGTTGACCAAGGCGGTGTTAACGCGAAGAGCGGCGGCACTGCCATCGGCGAGTCTGACACCGACATCTACGTCACCTTTGGCAGCGATGCCCAAAGCGAAGATCAGGTGGCGGACGGCTCGACTGTGGAATACAAGCTGCGCGGCACTCCAGCCGGATTTGATGCGGCTGACAAAGACTCATTCCGCATTGAAATGCTGGCTGATTCCGCCACAGCGAATCGCTACCTAAACGATGCTGACGCGACAACTGCTGAAATCGTGGCGACCATTGCCAACTCGGCAGGGACCACCAAGGCGAGCTTGCCGCAGTACTTCCTGTGGTCAGACATTTCAGCTGTTCCGCATGACGCTGACGTGGTTGACGACGCAGACGGCACTGCCGACACCTCGACCTCTACAGCTGACTGGTCCAACGGTTACTTGGTAAAGAACTTCCCGCTTTCTTCCTCTTCGTTCTCATTCCCGCAGTAACCTTAGGTTCTGGTTAGTCATCCTCCTTCGCTCTTCGAGCTTCGGAGGATAAGCAAAAACCGCCCCACTCCAGGGGCGGTTTTTGGTATGCGGTACGCGTTGACAAGGCGATTTCGCAGTTTTAAAATATAAAGACTTAATGATGGCGGCGAGAAAAGGCATTATGGCAAAGAAGGCAAAAACGAATCTTTTAACGAAAGTCGATCTGGACAAGATAGCCGGGCTTTTGGATGCGCAATTTGATAATCGCCTTAAGCCGTTTGTGGAAGAATTCGTAGGGGAAAGGGTCAATAGCTTGGAAACAAGCCTCAAGGCTTATATCCACGAAGGAGTGGAAACGATCATGGACGGCATGGACAACCTGGCCAAAGAATTGACTGAAAGAGAAAAAGTTGAGCGCATCGCCAAAGCTGTCAAAGAAATCGGGGAAAAAGTCGGGATCAAAGTTGACATATAAAAACAAAACCGCCCAGTCATTCGACCGGGCG
>JACQPC010000087.1 GCA_016207695.1 Candidatus Doudnabacteria bacterium
AATTGCTGTGAAGATTTTTTGTTGAATTGTAGTTTTGTTTCCTACTCCGACTCTACGGTCGTAGTCCCTACCTCCGACGTTATAGTCGGAGCGTCGGGATTGTTTCAAAGTAAGTCGCATTATGTCTTTATTTTATCATAATGCAATTGTTTTGTCCAGATCAAAACAGTTTTTCTGCGGCGGCGCTAAGTCTTTTCAAGACAACTTCCTTCCCGTTCGACAGCGCGCCAAAAGCGTCCATAATTTCAAACGGGCCTGGGCTTGCTTCTAGCCCGCTTATAGCCACGCGTAGCGGCCACAGCACTTCCCCGGTTTTTAATTTCTCAATTTCTATAAATTTCTTAATTTCTTCTTCAAGAATCTGCCCAGTAAACTTCTCTTGCGGTAGTGTCTGCAAAAAGCTTTGCAACTTCTGCAAACTATCCAGAATTATTTTTTTATCCGTTTTCTTCCATATTAATAACTGTGGGTCATATTGAGGATCATCAAAGAAATATTTCACCCTATCCCCTATCTCGGACAGCTTCTTAAGGCGAGCTTGTTCCAAAAACAAGATTCTCAACAAAAACTCTTTCGGATATTTATCAATCTCAAAACCCGCCTTAACTAAGTATGGGCTAATTCGCGCGAATAAGTCCTCCACCTTCAGACTCCGGATATACACCCCGTTAAGCCATTCAAGTTTCTCCAGGTCAAACACAGCACCTGCTTTGTTAAGCTTGTCCAGTGAAAATTGTTCTACCAGCTCGCGCAAATTAAAAATCTCTTGTTCGGTCTTGGGATTCCAACCAAGAAGTGCCACGAAGTTTAAGAGAGCCTCCGGCAAATATCCTTGTTCCAAAAAATCCTTTACTGCCACATCGCCCTCCCGCTTAGAAAGTTTTTTGCGGGACTTGGTAAGAAGCAGCGGCAAATGCACGAACTGCGGAGATTCCCAGCCAAAAGCCGAATAAAGCAACACGTGCTTGGGTGTGGAAGGGATCCATTCATCTCCCCGGATCACGTGCGAGATTTGCATCAGGTGATCATCCACCACATTGGCTAAATGATATGTCGGAAAGCCGTCAGACTTCAGCAACACCTGATCATCTAAATCATTGGAAGAAACTGCGATCTCACCATGGACAACATCTGTAAATCGAATTGTTTTGTCGGCTGGCACGTTTAGACGAATGACATGCGGCTCACTCGGATCTTCTTGGTGCGTCAAACAATATTTATCGTATTTCGGCGGTTGTTTTTGGTCTTGCTGCCGCTTGCGCAGCTGTTCCAATCTTTCCTGCATACAAAAGCAATAATACGCGTGCCCATTTGCGACCAACTCTTCCGCGTATTTCTTATAAACCTCGAGGCGCTCTGACTGTAAATAAAGCTCCTCGTCAAAATTGAGGTGAAAATCCTTCAATGTTTGGACTATGTTTTCTAAGGCACCCGGAACAGTCCGTGCCTTATCTGTATCCTCGATCCTTAGGAGAAATTTCCCGTTGTTTTTTCTGGACCAAAGAAAATTAAAAAGCGCGGTGCGCAATCCACCAATGTGCAGAAACCCTGTTGGGCTTGGCGCAAACCTAGTTCTTACTTCCATGCTTATATTTATAAACTTTAAATATGAACACAGGCACGGCGTTCCAGATACGCTTAACTCTATATGGCTGGGTGATCAAGCGCCAGAGCCATTCCAGGCCCATATAATGCATAATCTTGGGCGCTTTGGGGCGTTTCTTGGCAATATAATCAAATGTTCCGCCCAAGCCCATAGCCACTTTAACATTGAGTTTTTGAAGGTTTTCCGAAAGCCAAGTTTCCTGTCTGGGAGGCGAGTAAGCTATAAGCAGTATATCAGAATTGCTTACCGCTATCTCCCCTACCAGTTGTTCATCAAACTGGTTGCCAGAGACGACTAGGTTTACTTTTAAATCCGGAAACTTTTTTTTAAGCTCGTTGGCAGTCAAGGCTGCCACGCTGTCCGCTCCTCCAACCAAAGCCAACGAATATTTTTTTTCGGAAGCAAGTCCTGCTATGTCCCAAATCAGATGGCTTCCCGTGACTTGCTCTCTGATGACAGAACGGATATATTTGGGATTAAAAATTATTGCCAGAAGAGAGGTTAATAGGTTATAGGTTGTAGGTTGTAGTGAAAGAAACTTGGCGGCCCAGAGGATGCCGATTCCATCAGGCAACGAGAGGTCCGCGCTGTTCAAAACTTTTTTATAATTTTCGTCTTTTTGGGCAAAAACCACAAACTCGGAATAAGTCGTGACAATCAGGTGCGGTTTTCCGGACTGCACAAACTCCTTTATTATCTCTAGAGTTTCCTCCTTGCTCATATCGTCAACAAAAACCCCTGCAATATCTACTTTCATATAAGTTTCGTCTCAACCAAGGGGTAATAGTGAGCGTGATGCAATAAGAGCTTACTTGCGAAAAGAACGACTTTATCCGCTGTGAAATTAAGCTCTGACAATGTCTCATTAGGAAAATTTTCAATCTTTCGATTCATGTTCATCACTTTATCAAAATGCATATTCGCGATTTTCACATGAGGATAGTATTCCCGGTCCTGAAACCTGAAACCAGCCCCCTCAAACCTTGTCTGCATTTTGTCCTGCAGCTTCGTCAAGGCTTGACTGGGCTTCACAGTCATATGGATCTGGTTGTGAAACTTAGTCACCCGGTCGAACTCAATCGGGAAAGATTTTTCTCCCTGGAGAAGTTCTCCAAACAAATCTTGAAGTTTAGTAACTTGATCAGTTTCGAGCTTGCCAAAAAAATTAAGGGTAATATGCAAGTTCTCGGTATTAACATAGTGAACTGGTAACTTGCCTTTGAGCAATTCACCAGTTAAGATTTTGGTATCCTCTGGAAAAGGGATAGCGGTAAATATGCGCATAATTCCTTTTAATTATAGCATACCCAGTATATCAATTTCGATAGTGGTTTTTGAGTTCGCTTTTGCGAAAAAATATCTTTAATAA
>JACQPC010000086.1 GCA_016207695.1 Candidatus Doudnabacteria bacterium
GCTGATGGATAAAAAAAAATCACCACCGAGTCCGGCAGTAATATGGCCTCGGCCGTCAATGGCAAAAAGCCCGCGAGAAAAACCGCCAGGAGGACTAGGAGAAGAAATTTATGGAAATATTTGGAAATAAATAGAAACATCAGAGAAACAGATAGAAATATTTAGAAACTTTTGAAAACATATTGAAACTTATTAAGATTCGTTGTTCTTGGATTTATAAGTGGCGGAGATAAAATTGTTCAGCTTAATGGAAAGTTTTATTCCATTTTCTTTGAGAGCCGAGTATCGCTGCTCGTCGATTTTGTTTCGTTCTTTCAATAACTCCAACCAATGATCAACGCCTTCAGCAAGCGAGGCCCGAGCGTTGTAATAAAATTTAATTTTATCAAGATAATGAAACCTGCCATAGCCCTCTGCAATGTTTGCGCCCACCGAATCAATGGCTGAAATAAATTGATCTCCCATTACTTTCTTGGTCTGCCAATCTAAGAGAATGTATATTTCCCATCCTGTTTTTGATAGCTCTCTGGCGAGCTTGTAAACTTCCAAATCTTCGAGTAATATGTATTTCTTTTTTTCCATGAGTTTCCATTTTGTTTCTACCCGTTTCAACTTATTTCAATCCTATTTCTATTTATTTCCATCTGTTTCCACTTCGTTTCTATTTATTGCCCTATATTTCTATCATTCCCGCGGTTTAACTAGAGGAGAGAGAAACAGGGTTTGGGCGCTGGTGCTGATAGAATCAAAGCTTAGGGTTCCGCAGCCCACTGATTTCGTTGACGTTCCGGTTGTAAGAGATATCCCGAAAGTATAAACACCATCACCCGGAGGGACCCATTGTAGGCCACCGCTACCGGGAGCAGTGATGGAATTCTCAAAAACTTTACCGGAGGTACCGGATTTGACAGCCCAAACACTGGCTCTTTCGGCCGCAGACTGTATAGTCCAATTGATCGACACTGATGGCCCCGATTTTGTTGCGGTACATTGATCGGCTGGGGGGGGCGGCAGTCCGCTACCGGCCACAGTGACGGTCACCGCTGGAAATTGGACATTGACCCCCGGCCCGGAGAGGCCACCGGTATAGGTGGCGGCTGTGGTGGGGCCGGGATTGACGGTTCTCGAACCGATGGCGCCAAAACCACTGGCCACAAATGAATTACTGCCTGCTCCGCCGGCATTCAAACCGCTGATCGTCACTGTCAAATCGCTGCGACCAGCAGATACAGAAGGGGCGTTCCAACTCAAAGTAAATGCAGCCCCAGAGCTCGGTATGGGATTAGGAGAGGCAGTAAAGGTCGCCTGACTCCCCGGCGGCGATCCGCCAGGGTTGGTGACAATCACCGAACAAGACGCGGATTTGGCCGCGCTGGTTACGGTTACGGTTTTCTGGCCGGCCGATGAATAATACGTCGCAAACGTCGCCCCTGTGCCTTCGGGGTTGCCGCTGCCATTAGCTGTCCAGGAATATGTACCATCCCCGCCGGAAGCAGTGAAGCTTGCCGTTTGGTTGACATTGACAGTCTGCGAAGCTGGCGAACAGGATACCTCGTTGCCCGGCCCGCCGCCGCCGGTGATGGTGCTGATATTCACCACTGCCACAGCAATAGTTTCTCCGTCGACTAGCAAGCTAAGCTGCGTATCCCTGGTCGGTTTAAAAGTGCGCGTACCGATTTTTTCTTCGGCGCCTACTGCCGGCTCGAGATCAGGAGGCGGATCTACGGAAATGGCGACCGCACCGGTGAGACTTCCTACGCTCCAGTTAACCGTGACGCTGTCGCCGGAATTGACGATCTCCGTAGTCTTACCATTCACGCGGATGAATGGGTTGTTTATATTTGGATCGTCACAGGCAACGATATTTTCCTGGCAGCCGGCGATAATAATATCGTCGGGCGGTGTAGTCGGGGTCGGACTCTGGTAGTTTGGAGCCGTAGTTTCTGTGGAGTCCTTCGGGACACCGCAGGAATTTTTTTCAGTCAGGAGCCGCGCGTTTTTTTGTTTGAAGATCGTATTGACGATGAGGTCCGAAACAAACCCTGCGATAACTTTGGTTGCGACGCCGGAAAATGCGACATCACCTTGCTCGCTTTTCGATTTGAACAGTGAGTCGAGGGTTTTATCCAGAGAACTATTTATCGTGGTGGCAGCGCGCGTAATCGTGTTGCTCGCGGACCGCGGCACTTTGTTACCGGTAGAGATAAGCTCTAGGTTGGACGCCGCGCGGCCCTGCGCCTCCACGCTGTAGGCCAGATCCTGCATTGAGAGATATTGGAACTGCGGCGAGGCGTACGGGTTGCCGAGGCGGGCCATCCGGCGGTAGTAATCCGCGGTCGAACGCGGGTCAAGCTCGCTCATCAAAAACCCGCGCGCCTTGGTCGCCTGATAGAGCGCGAGGTTGTTGAGGGCCTGCGTGTTCACGCCGCCGCAGGAGACGGCGCTCGTTAACATCGCCAGCCCCCCGCGCACGAGGAGAGTTTCCTGCTCCGGATTAAGCCCGCCCGCACCAACATTGATCTGCCCGCTGCCGGGCGTGATGCCCGAGACAAACCCGTCGGACGCGGTATTTTCTACCTTAAGCTCGACCTTAAGCTGTTTAATAACCAGGGCATTGGATCGGCTGGAAATATTTAGATAATAGGCTGTGGACTGCTGCGGGGAGACGGTTTTTGTTCCGGAGTTGGGTATGCTGATCAGATTGTTCGCACCGAATTCTTTGCCCTGGAGCTGCACAAAGATATTATCGCCTGCCACATCCCAGCGCAGCTCCGCTGTCCTGCCCTTCTTAATTTCTCTGGGATTGACATTGAAAGATGAAGATGTAACTTTCGCGGGTATGTTTAAGCCAGCCAATGCTTCGACTTTTTTGGGGTCGCTGAATAGCGGCGAAGAATTTAAAGGTAACTGGTTTGAGCCGGTAACAATGCTGGCTAAGTTGGTATCCTTCGGTTCATTTTTAATATCTTTATTAGATTTGTTGGGGTTCAAAAGCGAATTTAGCTGCGCCCCGATATAGACATCAAAGCCAAGCGCGTCAGAGTAGTTGAGAATATTTTTTATTGTATGGACGCTCTCCAGCTTGGTCAGAATGTCCACGCTGAATTTGGCGATAATCTTCTGCATCAAAGCTTTCGCCAAAGCTTTGACAAATTCAAACGCGATCTGGATCGCCGCGTCTATGCCGAAAAAGGCCTGGGCTTTCTGAAAATCAATGTATAGCGAAAAACCAAGCAGGCCCACTGTCGCCACCGCAACCAGACAAATTGTCGCAAAAATCCTCATCGCAAAATATCTCCATAAATTGTCTGCAGCCTTTGGTATTCCGTCTCGAAAAGCGCATTGGCTTTTTGAATCACTGCTATCTGGTAAGTTTCCTGCTGGACTTGCGCTTTTTGTTTTTCAAGTTCCGCGTTCGGGTCAATGGTTTTTTCGATCTCAAATATACGCGCCGCGGCCTGCAGCCCGGCGATATGCAGCTGATGAAAAGTCAAAAACGGTTTTGGCACCGGGGTCATTCTCAATTTGTCGATACTGGCATTTATCTGGCCGGTCATTCCCAAAGAATCCGTACCAACCGGATCATTGAGTATTTCCTGGAACGCGGCCACATCAACAGTTAATCCTTGTATTGCGCCTTTGAGCTCTTTTATATAATTTGCAACGGCTGCCGGGGATTCGTCCGTTATGACATTGAGCGTGCGAATATCTGGCAACGGCACCTCCACCTCCTGGGACTCCGGCGGCGACATAATGCCCAAGACCTGCTTCTTGATGTTTTCTTCCTTGAATTCCTCAAGCCCGTTGTCCTCAATGAATTTATCCGCAATATTTTTGGCATAATCAGTCGCGTAGAGTTCCCCGGGACCGGTGGGGTTCTGGTTCACCGCGACCTCCACGCCGTCGTATTGGCCGTCGCCGTCCGTGTCGCGCCTTCCTGGGTCAGTGCCGAAATAAAATTCCTGGTAATTCGTAAGGAGATCCTCGTCCGGGTCGGCGTCCGGGCCGCCGATGCGCGGGTCGCCGTCTCTGTCCGTGCCGAAATATTTGATGAGCCAGGCCGCGGGCAGGAGCCCGGAATTTTCATACTGCGAACTGGCGCTGCGATTGTTTTTATAAAAATAAAAGCCGCCCGCGGCAGCGGCAGCGGCAATGGCAAAAACTACAACCCCGAAAATTAACTTTTTGCGCTGGAAAATGCTTCCCGAACGCGACGGAAAGTCGGCAGTCAAAAGGGCCATTTTTTGTTTTATTTTTGGTTTCTAAACCGAAATTTTACACTAATATTATAGCAGTTTTTTCACTTCTTGTCAAACCTGGTTTGGAACAACCTGTTATACAGTCTCCCCCAATCCTCCAGCGAGAGATCTTGCGCGCGGCAGAGGGGGTTCAAACCAATCGAAAAAAGTACTTGTTTATAATTTCCATGAGTTTCTATGTATTTCAATTTATTTCTTGTGTCATCACGAAATTCATAGAAATCAGCTTCGCGAAACTTATGGAAATTTATTGTATTTAAAACGCTCAAATTATTCTGCAGCTGCTTTCGCTTATTACTAAATCCAATCTTAACGAGTTGAAAAAACTGTTTCTCTTCAATCACCCCCACCTCACCTCCCCCCTCAAGGGGGAGGAATTCTTTTTTATTTCCCTCCCCTCGATGGGGAGGGTTAGGGAGGGGTGCAATCTTTACTATCGCAGAATCCACTTCGGGTTTCGGATAAAAATTTTCTTTAGAAACAAAACTAATAATTTCGGGGTCTGCATAAAATTGCACACTCACCGCGAGAAGCGACATCTGACCGGGGCCTGCGATTATTCTCTGGGCAACTTCTTTCTGAAGAAGCAGCACCATCAGGGAGGGGCGCAACCCCTCCTGGCCTCCGGCCATCCTCCCCTCGTCAGGAGAGGATAAAAAGGTAGATAACAATTTGCCGGTGAGGTAGTAAGGAATGTTAGCCACCACTTTGTAATCCCGCGACAACAAATTTCTATCAGTTTCTATAAGTTGCAATTTATTTCTCGCGTCTCTTGGAAATTTGTGGAAATCTGCTTCGCGAAATTCATTGAAATTGATTGTAAGAATATCTCCACGAATTATCTTCACATTCTTTTTTGATTTAAAAAGTTTGTACAGGACGCGAATTAATTTGCGATCTTTTTCAATGGCCACAACCTGCCCCGCCTGTTCTGCCAGACGTTTCGTTAAAATTCCCAGGCCCGGCCCGATCTCCAATACC
>JACQPC010000088.1 GCA_016207695.1 Candidatus Doudnabacteria bacterium
CAATCCGAATTACCAAAGCCAGCCGCCCGTCCGCACCATTTCGACCAATTTTATGAAGCGGTTCGCCATTGCCCAACCTGAACCTATGTATTTAACCGGGGTTAAGAACCCCGCCTGTTTGGAATTTCTCAATCATCCGGAAAAATACGCCATTGAACTTTCGGCCATTACATCGTAGAATTAAGCCATGGATCCACTAGTCATCAAGCTGGGCAAAAAAGACGACATCGCTTCAGTAGTCAAAAAGATTAAGGATCTTAAAGAGCGCGATGTGGTTTTTGAATTGGAAAAAGGCTCGGTGCTATTAAGCTCTTCGGCCAACCTTCGGCTGATCAAAAGAACAGCCGAAGTGCTTGGCAAAAAAGTGCGAGTTTCCACAAATGATCCCATGGGCAAAATGATTGCCAGAAAAGCCGAAATGCTGGCCGGTGACGAAGCGGAAAAGGTTAAACGGGTAGTTAGGAACTCTTCGCGGTTTTCCGACATCGTGTCTTCCAAAAGGATTCTTCCGCCGCAGACTCTGCAGTCATTGAATATCAAAGTTCCCAAGCTTCCCAGTTTGCCCAGTTTTCCTAAGCTTAAGATTTCCAAATATTTTATTCTCGGGGCGTCAGCCGTGGTTGTTATTTTGTTTGCTTTGGCAGTGATTCTGCCGCAAGCGCAAATCACGGTTTATGCGAGATCAGAGCCGATTAACCGTGATTTTGAAATTCAAGTTGATTCGGCAGCCAAGCAGGCAGATCAAAGCACCTTCACAATTCCCGCAGAGCTTATTTCCCGCGAGGTTTCGGATACTAAAACGTTTACAACCACGGGCACACAGATTTCTGGAACCAAGGCTACCGGTGCTGTGACAATTTATAACAATACCTCTACGACCCTAAGGTTAAGAGCAGTTACTACGACTTTAAGCGCAAACGGGAAAAATTTCCGCTTTACTGCCGATGTCAGCGGCATTAAGCCCAATGGCACAACTGGGCCGGTGGCAATCGAAGCTTCGGAACCTGGCGATTCTTACAATCTTGCGGCGAACACCCGATTGGAAATTATTAACTCGGCTCTTGGCAACCGCGATGTCTATGCCATGAATGAGGCAGCGCTGGCCGGCGGGACCTCAAACGGGGTTAAGATTTTTTCTCAAGAGGATTTTGACCGGGCCGTGGTTTCTATGACCGAACAGCTTTTGGCCAAGGTCCAAGAGGATTTAAGCGCCACCATTTTGCCTTCCGGATCAAATGTGGAAGTTTTGGCCAAGACCGCAAGCAAAGAAGTCGGCGTTGAAGCGGAAAGCTTCGATTTTACTATGATTGGCAGAATAAGGGCTTTGGTTTATAAAAAAGATAATCTTACATCAGTCATGACGGAAAATATCAATAGCATTTTGTCATCCGACAAGTATCTGCTTAATTCCAAAGATGAGATCAGGGCGCAATTTAAATCAGTGGATTTGGCCGCAGGCAAAGGAGTTCTAAATGTTCATTTTGAAACAACGGTTGCTTATAAAATTGATACAACCGGACTTTCCAGGCTTTTGGCCGGCAAAACCGGCCCGCAAATCAGGGACATTCTTTTGACCAAGCCGGAGATTGACCGCGTGGATGTGAAGTTCTCGCCGTTTTGGGTCAACAAAGCCCCCCGATTTAACGGCAAAATCCGTATACAAAGCAAATTGAACCAAGAATAAGACATTTGACACAATCAATCAAAGTTGTTAGAATTTTTAAGCATTTAGTAAATAAACCCCGGTTTTGCTGGGAATTTGGACTCATATTACTACTGCAACTCAAGACTTAGGGAAGTCTATTCCACAAAAGAATACGATCGAGCTTGAGGGCACGGTTTTGGAAAACCTGCCTAACGCTGTTTTCCGTGTACAGATTACCTCTGGACAAGTCATTTTGGCGCATATCGCCGGGAAATTGCGGGTTAATAAGATTCGAATTTTACCTGGGGACAGAGTGATTGTGGAAGTAACGCCGTATGATCTGACGAGAGGGCGGGTAATAAGAAGGTTAAGATAATGTTAGATGTAAGATGGATGATGTAAAATGAAAGTTAGAACTTCGGTTAAACCAATCTGCAAGAAGTGCAAAGTCATCCGCCGGCGCGGGAAAGTTTATATTATCTGCGATAATCCGAAGCATAAGCAACGTCAAGGTTAAAAAGTTTGAAGGTTTAAAGGTTAAAAAGTGCCTTTGAACTTTGAAACTTTTCTAACTTTAAAACATTTATGGCTCTAGTACGCATAGCAGGGGTATCGTTGCCCCAGAATAAAAGAATAGAAGCAGCGTTGCCGTATATCTACGGCATTGGTTGGCCTTTGTCCCAAAAGATTTTGGTGGCCGTGAAGGTGGATCCGAACAAAAGGACTTCGGAACTGACAGAGGCTGAAGTTGCCAAGATCAGAGAGTTTATTGAAAAAAACTATACGGTGGAAGGCAGTTTGCGCTCGCAGGTTACTGGCAATATCAAAGTGAAGAAAGAGATCGGTTCTTACCAAGGCTTGCGACATATCAAGGGGTTGCCGGTGCGCGGACAAAGAACCAAGACCAACTCGCGCACCAGGCGCGGCAATGTAAGAAAGACAGCGGGCTCGGGCAGACGAGCGGCAGCAGAGAAGACATAGACTTAACCCCTCGGCTCGGCCTAATCGGCCTCGCTCGGGGTAAAATTACTTCGTAATTTTATGGGACAGCAGAAGGCCACCACAATTCAAGGGGATGAAATCAAGGCCGCAGCATCGGCCATTGCTCCTGTGGGCAAAAAGAAAAAGTCAAAGATCAAAGTGGCCCGCGGCAAGATTTACGTCCAGTCAACCTATAACAACACGATTATTACTGTGACTGACCAAAGCGGCAATGTAGTAGGCTGGGGTTCGGCTGGCCGCACAGGATTTAAGGGATCCAAAAAATCCACGCCTTACGCGGCCCAAAAGACCATGGAAGACACATTGCTAAGGCTGCGGGATACAGGGCTTACAGAAGTCGACGTATTCGTTAAGGGAATAGGGACAGGTCGCGAGTCTGCAGTCCGCGCTCTACAAGGCGCTGGATTCAATATTTTGTCGATTAAAGACCAGACCCCAATTCCCCACGGCGGTGTTCGACCCAAGAAGGCGAGGAGAGTATAAATATGTCACGCTATACCGGACCAAAAATCAGATTATCGAGGAAATTTGGCGAAGCCTTTACTCCAAAGGCTGCTAAGTATTTGGCCAAGCGAAATTATCGCCCAGGCATGCACGGCCAAAATCCGCAGAGAGTCTCGGAATATGGCGCCCAACTTCGGGAAAAGCAGAAAGCCAAGGCGATTTACGGGATTATGGAAAAACAATTCCGCAGATACTACGAAAAAGCCAGCAAGAAAATAGGCATCACCGGAGACGCTTTGCTTGAGATGCTGGAAAAAAGGCTGGATAACGTGGTTTACCGTTTAGGATTTGCCACTACCCGTCCGCAGGCCAGACAATTGGTTACGCATGGATTCTTTGAAGTCAACGGCAAGAAAGTCAATATTCCGTCGCTTGAGGTGAGGGTTGGAGATGAGATTAAAGTCAGGGAGATAAAGAAACAATCCGGATACATCAAGAATCTTGCTCCGGCCTTGGCCAATGCCAAGACCGTGGAATGGCTTTCCTTGGATCCTAAAGCTTTTTCCGGCAAAATTTTATCTAAACCAATCAAGGATCAAATGGACCAAACAATTAACACTCAACTTATCGTTGAGCATTATTCGAGGTAATCTATGGAATCCATTCCATTGCCCAAAAAGATTTCGTTCCAGGAAGTGGGAGACAATAAGTATCAGGTTGTAATGGAGCCGCTGTATCCCGGATACGGGGTTACCATCGGCAACAGCCTCCGCCGAATTTTGCTTTCGTCATTATCGGGAGCGGCCGTGGTCGCGGTTAAGATCAAAGGAGTGGATCATGAGTTTTCAACCATTCCCAACGTCAAAGAAGATGTGATCGAAATTATCCTCAACCTTAAGCAGCTGCGAATGAAAGTCCATACAGATCAGCAAGTAAAGCTGGAACTTAAGGTCAAGGGTGAGAAAGAAGCGAAAGCTTCTGATATTAAAAAAAGCAGTGACGTGGAAATTGTGAATCCTGACTTGCACATAGCAACGCTCGATAATAAATCGGCGGAATTGGACATGGAAATTGTGGTAGCCGCGGGCCGCGGATACGTGCCGGTAGAGCAGCGGGAGCATGAAAAGCTGGAAATTGGCATGATCGCTGTGGATGCCATATATACGCCAGTTAGGAACGTTAATTTTGACGTCCGAAATGTCCGTGTAGGGCAGATTACCAATTTTGACGAATTAGTTTTGACCATGGAAACTGACGGCACCGTAAGCGGCAAAGACGCCATCGACCAGGCTTCAAAAATATTGGTTGAGCATTTTAGATTATTTACTAAAGACAACTTAGAAGAGGCGAGCCAAGAAATAGAAGCTGAAGAGACACCTTTGGAAGAAGGAGTTAAAACGCCGGAAGAAGACGATCTGCGTTCCCTTGGCCTTTCTAACCGTTCTTACAATGCCTTGGTTAAGAATAATATTAAAAAGATTTCTGATTTACAGGGCCTAACTCACGATCAATTGATGGAACTGGAAGGTTTGGGCGGAAAATCAGTCGAAGAAATTGAGCGTCTATTGGCTGGTTATGCCGGAAAATAATTTATGAGGCATTTGAAGAAAAAGAAAATTGGCAAGGGGCGTGACCAAAAAAGAAAGCTTTTGCGTTCTCTGGCGGCTTCGGCTATTGTTTATGAAAAAATTCAGACTACGGAAGCGAGAGCCAAGGTTACCCGTTCAGTGGTGGAAAGATTGATCACCAAGGGGAAAAAAGAGGATTTGCATAATAAACGGCAAGTTTTTTCAGCACTCCCAAACAATGCGGCTCGCAAGGTTATTGAAGTTTTGGGCCCGCGGTATAAAGAACGAGCCGGCGGATATACAAGGATTATAAGGATCGGAAAATACAAGGATGGCATGCCGAAAGTAATGCTAGAGCTAGTGTAAGGTTATAGGTGATAGGTTATAGTTAATAGTTCTATAACCTAAAACCTACAACCTACTAACCTAATTTATGAAAACTTTTTTGCCTAAAACTAAAGAAATTAAGAGGAGTTGGTATCAAGCTGATGCTTCAAAGTTTACCTTGGGCCGATTAGCTTCGAAAGTTGCCACAATACTTCGGGGCAAGCATAAAGTGACTTTTACTCCTCACATGGACGTGGGAGATTTTGTCGTTGTCACTAATGCCGAGAGGGTTAAACTGACTGGCCGCAAATTAGAACAAAAAAAATACCATAGATTTTCCGGTTATCCTGGAGGTCTTTATACTAAAACTTTATCGCAGCGCATGGAGAAAGAGCCAGAGAAGGTGATTAGAGATGCGGTCTATAATATGATTGACAAAAACCGCCTGCGAAAAGATATTGTAAGAAGGCTCAAAATTGTTAAGGGTGACGTTCATCAATTTCCCAAAGATAAGGAGCTGATTTGATGCCAGTAAGGAAAGCGCCGACAAAAAAAAGAGCAAAGGAAGAAGCTAAGCCCGAATCAAAGCCAATTTTGCCTAGCAAAACTTTTTATGCCGTGGGTAGAAGAAAAACGGCGGTGGCGCAGGTTTTAGTAAGCAGTGGAAACGGAGCTATCAGCGTTAATAATGTTGCTTTTGAAACTTATTTTCCCACAGATCAATTGCAGTCCATAGCCAAGCATCCCTTGGCTGCCTTGGGGCTTATGAATTCAATAAATGTGAAAGCCAAGATTCACAGCGGCGGGATCCACGCGCAATCAGAAGCGCTAAGGCATGCTCTCGCCCGCGCCATTGTAGGAATGAATCCTGAAAGCCGAACGACACTTAAAAAGTTGGGATTCCTGACCCGCGATCCAAGAGTCAAAGAGCGAAAAAAGCCGGGGCTCAAGAGAGCCCGCCGCGCCCCCCAATTCTCAAAGAGATAACCAAAAATACCCCTGCAGGGGGGTATTTTTTTGGTCAAAGTAATAATGTTAAAGCAGTTTCGGATAGTATTAAATGTTTTTACTTTAGAATTAGCCTTGAGAGGGAGGTGATTATCATGGCTGAAGAAGAAAAGAAGCGAAGTCAGCAGGAAGAGGATGAGACAGTGGGTTCATAACACTGGGATTTATTGCCAAATACCCCAAACAATTTGGGGTATTTGTGTTATAATCATGGTATGGATCAGCATAGCCTGCACCATTTGGACAAGGATAAAATCTGCCAGCTTTGCAAAAAACATGACCCGATGACCAAGGATTATTCGGAAGATTTTGAGTTACAGACCGCTCTGCGCAATTATGTGGAAAAAACCACCGGTGAACGGGTTAACGTCGCTGACATCGCCCGGCTTTGCGATTCCTGTTATAATCTTGTATCTAATAACGTGGAAGAAGATGAGGAGTGAATATGACTGAAGGCCGCGAATCAGAAAATATACTAGGCGCAATGGAAGAATTAAAAGGGCGAGTTGAGAAGTTTATTAGGGAAATACAAACAGTGGATTGGCACGAAGAACATATCACTCGCTGGAAAGAGCTTTTAAGGTCGGTGGCGTCGTTGAGTGAAGAGTATAAGCAAAAGCATTTTGATGCCGATTATTATTATGATAGGTTGTCGAAACTCTTGGAACAGCTTGAGGTTTTGGCCATTGTGGGTGACAGCGGAGCAGTTGACGTTAGGAGACAAAGAATGAAAAAGGAAAAAGCTTTTAAAAAATCGCCAAGATCGACGGGTTGACTTTTTGAGGAAAAAGCCTATAATATATAGGCTTCTTAGGTAAGCGGGCAGTCGCCCTTGCTCAAAAGCGGGGGAGGAAAGTCCGAACACGTTGGTTGGATGGAATTCTCATGAGTTCATGCAACCTCAAGTAGCGGGTAACGCCCGTCGTTGCGTTCTTTCACAAAAAAGAACGGATAGAGTTGCGAACAGTGACGCCGTGAACCACAAAGGGTTCATGGCGCCCTAAATCCGAACGTAAGTGAGTGGTTTAGGGCGAATCTCGTAGCAATACGGGAGTGAAACGGCTAAATACTTACTTGACAGTGCAATACCGAATAGGGCTGGTCGAATGACCGGCCGGGTAGGTAGCTAGAATCCTGCAGCAATGCGGGATCAAGATAGATGACTGCCTCCTCCAATGCAATTTGGAGACAGACAGAATTCGGCTTACAGTTTGCCTGGGAAGCATAAAAAAATCACCAATTCTTTGGTGGTTTTTTTGTTTGGGGTGGGGGTCAGCCGGCATGCGCGGGGAGCACATGACCGGCTGACCTGCATGACCATCACCCCTGGGAGGGTTTGAGTGGGATGACGGTTCGTCTTCGTTCGGGCAGGCCGTCTTGGTTCAGCCCTAGCATTTCGAGTACCGGATGTTTGTTCGTGTAGCACGAAGTGCAGAACAAATCCTGGTGCGGTGCTACGGCTGCCAAGAGGTTGGGGAGCGTATTGTAGGTAAGTGTATCGGCTTGGATGACTTCGCAAATTTCGTCTGCGTGCGAAACGGCGAGAAGTTCTTTACGCCGCGGGGTATCCACGCCGTAGAAGCAAGGTGAGATGCTCGGCGGACAGCTAATTACCACATGTACTTCCTTTGCCTCGCCGATGTTTCGAACCATGCTGACGATTTTGTGCATCGTCGTGCCCCGCACAATCGAGTCGTCGACCAAAATCACGCGACGGCCGCGCATCAGATGCACGATCGGCAGGAGCTTTTCCTCAACGCTATTTTCGCGGTCCGATTGGATCGGGGCGATAAACGTGCGACCGACGTATTGGTTGCGGACGAGCGCCCATTCGATAGGAATTCCCGAAGCCTCGGAGTAGCCAATCCCAGCATGAATGCCTGAATTGGGGATCGGCACGACAATGTCCGCCTCGATCTTTCTGACTGATGCTAAGGACCGTCCGAGGTTGCGACGGACTTGCTCAACGTGAAGGCCGAAGGTCTTGCTGTCTGGACGTGAAAAATACACATGTTCGAACACACACTGCAGCCGGTGGTCGGCATGGAAGACGATATCAGAGTGGACCCCATCGTCGTCCACAATGATCATTTCTCCTGGCTCAACATCACGCAGTTCACTGACTCTACTACCAGTCATCATCTGAAGTTGCCTGAAGGCACAATCTTCAGAAGCAATGACGGTTGTTCCGCCGACTTTACCGACCATCAGTGGGCGAAATCCCCAGGGATCTCGCATCGCCACGAGCTTGTCTTGCGTCATGACGATTAGCGCAAAGGCTGTTTGGAGCCTTTTACCCACTTCAATCAGCCGATCTTTAAGCTTGGATCGGTTAGAACGGCAGTAGAGATGGAGAAACAGTTCCGTATCTGACGTTGTGTCGAACTTAGAGCCCAGTTGCATCATCAGGCTTCTCTCTCGTCGCTGGTCCACGAAGTTGCCATTATGGACGACGGTTACTTGGCCATGCAGGCAGTCTGTCCACAGCGGCTGCGCTTCTTGGATCCGGCTTTTCCCAGCCGTTGAGTAGCGAGTGTGGCCAATCGCCATATACCCTAGTAGTTCTAATAGCGTTTCGTCCGTTAAATTTTTGACGTATCCTAAGACGGTTTTGACCCGGATGTCTGTCCCGTCGCTGACCGCGATTCCTGCTGACTCTTGCCCTCGGTGCTGCAAGGCAGCAGAAAGGGCTCGGCGAACGCATTTTGCGGCCTCAAGCGTTCCGTAGACTCCTACCACTGCGCACATAAGGGCTTCTCCTTGAATGAAGACGTTTGATTCCTCCGTTGATTTCGTGAAGAGAGCTTATTATTTTATCATATGCTGCGAGTATTGACCAAAAGAGGCGGATTGTGTATACTGTCAACGTTTCCTTTATCCGCCTACGCCAAAGGCTTCGGCGGACGAAGTCGAAGGGAAGCACATTAAAAGCAACAATAGGGGTTCGTATATTAAGTGCGTTTCCCTTTGTTTGAAGGTTATAAATGGCAAAGAAGCTATTTGTAGGGGGTTTACCCTACTCAACCACCGATGATCAGCTGAAGGAGCATTTCTCCGCAGCCGGCACCGTGGTTTCCGCCCAAGTCATCACCGATAAGTTTTCGGGACGATCCAAAGGCTTTGGTTTTATCGAAATGTCCTCTGATGAGGAAGCCGATAAAGCAATCCAAATGTTCAATGGAGCAGACTTTGGCGGTCGTTCGCTCGCTGTCAACGAAGCCAGACCAAAGACCGAAGGCCCACGCGGCGGCGGTCGAGGTTTTGGCGGCGGTGGCAGGGGCGGATTTGGTCGCAGAGATGAATAATCTTTCCTGATTACAAAAAACTCCCGTTGAAAAACGGGAGTTTTTTTGGTAGAATGGAAGCAATGAAAAGGTCTGAACTGCTGTTCAATCTTATATCAATCCTAGTGGATTTTTTGATGGTAATGCTTTCCGGCATTGCTGCTTTTTATTTCCGTTTTCGCTTGGAAGAAGTCAGGCCGATTCTTTATAACTTGCAAATTGCTGACTACCTGCGAGTGTTATTTTTGGTAAGTCCCTTGATTATTTTATTGTTGGCCGCGGCCGGGCTTTATAACTTGAAAGGCACGCGGAGGCTGGCGCACGAACTTTACAAGATTGTGTTGGCCATTTCTTCAGGACTTCTGTTGGTGGTTATTCTCTTCTTTTTCAACCAAACGGTGTTTCCATCCCGCTTGATCATTTTGTTGTCTTGGGCTCTGGCCATTGTATTGGTGAGTATAGGCCGCGTCTTGCTTCGGATTGTGCAAATAAGCGCCCTGAAGCGGGGCGTGGGCCTGCATAAACTGGTGGTGATTGATTTGACTGATAATCCTTCGGCCACTTTGGTTTCAGAAATCAAGAGCCGTCCGGAATTGGGATATAAGATTGTCGGGATCGTTAATTACCGGGAAGGGGACGCGGATTTAATTGCTCGACTGGAAGATTTGCGCAAATCCTCCGGCATTGACGATATGTTGCAAGTTAATCCTGCAATTCCCCATGACGTGAATAATCGTCTTTTGCAATTTTGCCGCGACTATGGCATCAAGTTCAATTTTGTTCCGGACCTGTTTGAAACTTCCAAAACCGCGGTGGATATAGAAACCATTGCCGGCGTGCCGATTATTGTCCTCAAAGGCACTCCGCTTGAGGGATGGGGGAGAGTTATCAAAAGATTCGTGGATATTGTAATTTCATTTTTAGGGTTGGTTATTTCAAGCCCGATTTTTTTACTGACCGCTTTGGCAATCAGGCTGGAGTCAAAAGGCCCGGTCTTTTTTCATCAGCCCCGCGCCGCGGGCTTAGGTTCTTTTGAGTGCTACAAGTTCCGGTCCATGTATTATGAAATGAGCGAAGGAACAGAATCCGGCGATAAACTTCGGGAAGAGCTGGAGAAACAAAATGCGAGGCTTGGGCCATTCGTCAAAATAAGAAATGATCCGCGAGTAACCAAGGTCGGTAAGTTTATCCGACGAACTAAAATCGATGAGCTGCCGCAGTTTTGGCACATCCTGCGCGGGCAGATGAGTTTGGTCGGCCCTCGTGTGCACATGGTTAAGGAAGTCGAAAAGTTTCAGGACAATTATAAGAAGATTTTTATCATCAAGCCGGGCGCTACCGGCTTGACTCAAATTACCCAAGCCTACAATCCGGAACTGTCATTCGAGGAAGAAATTCGCCTAGATACTTTCTACATCGAAAACTGGTCCATCTGGCTTGACTTTTATATTATTTTTAAGACCATTTTGATCTTGTTGGGTCAAAAGCCTAAAGTTGATTATTAGTGTATGACTTCAATTCCCTTTGAATCTGTTGCAATTAAGGAAAATAATGAACCGTTGGTAGATTTAAATAAATATCCATTCATCTTGGAGCCAGTTTATTTTAAACAGGGATTCGCAGATTCGGACAAAATGCTTTTGCGGTTAAGCGTAGCCGAAAAATTACTGACAATTCAGAAAAAATTAAAGAGATATCGGTTTAAGATATGGGACGGATATAGGCCACGGAGGGTTCAAAAAAATATTTATGATAAGTATGTCGTCGAATTGAAAGATCAGACTGAAACTTTTATTACGTCAGCGGACAATCCAGCAAGAGTTCCTCCGCATGCAACCGGAGGAGCAGCAGATTTAACCTTAGTGGATGAAGTTGGTGCAGAACTTAACATGGGTACAAAGTTTGATCACTTTGGTCCAGAAGCTGCTGCTTTTTATTTCGACGGCAAAAATGATATCGTATCCGAGAATCGAAAGATTCTTAGAGAAGCTTTAATAGTGGAAGACTTCCGCTATGATGCTGACGAATGGTGGCATTTCGACTACGGCAACCAGCTTTGGGCCCTTGAGCTCAAAAAGTCTTACGCTATTTACGGTGAAATAAATCAGTAGGTTTGATACTTGCTTACTGGCCCGTAAGCCAGTAGAATAAGCTTAGGCAATTAAACTGATTTAAAATTATGACTAAACTATCTCGAAGACCAATGGACCCAAATGATATGGGTTTTTATATCAATAATTTGTGGAATGCATTTATTCTAATGAATTCAAAAGAAGAAATTCGGGAGTTGTTTAAAGATTTATTTACGCATACAGAATATAAAATGTTTGCTAAGAGGCTAGAAATAGCCAGACGCCTTTTAGAAGGCAATAGTTATGATCAAATCAAGGAAACTCTTAAGGTTACGGAGAAACCTATTGCGTCTATGAGCAATATCCTTGCCAATTCCGGTAACGGCCTTAAAAACGCTCATGCAAAATTAAAAATATTAGAAAAGGGTTTTCAAAGAAAGAGAGACGTCAAACAAGACAGATTAGAACATCCGCTTAGAAGAAAAATGCCGGGTGAAACGGCTTTACCTGATTTGATAGCAGGAAGCGCTATGGCTATTCATGGCTTGGTAAAAAATAAACTTAAAAAAGCTTCTGCTAGGAAGTTTTTATCTGTTTAGTTTAAGACTTCCTTACTGGCCCGTAAGCAAGTGAGTTAATTAATCCTACAAAGTCTAAAAAATGAAAATTGCGCTTGTGCATGAATTTTTGACCCAGTTGGGCGGGGCGGATCCCGCCTATGGCGGGACCCCGCCTACATTTCATATTTTAATAGCTGTGGCGGGGGAGGGTTATATATGAAGATAGCGTTGGTTCATGAGTTTCTTACTCAGTTAGGTGGAGCTGAGCGTGTTCTGCAGAATTTTCTTGAGATCTGGCCAGAGGCGACCATTCATGTTTTGGTTTACGATAAAGAAAAAACCAATGGCATCTTCGAGGCTTACGATAAGTGCATAAGTTTCCTGGAGCGCCTGCCCCTGGCTAAATCGCATCACAGATGGTTTCTGGCGCTCATGCCCAGCGCTATTGAATCATTTGATTTCTCCGAATACGATTTGGTTTTGTCCGATGCTTCATCGTTTGCGAAAGGTGTTAAGACAAAAGGTAAATTGCACATTTGCTACTGCCATACCCCCACCAGATTTTTATGGACAGAACAAGAAGATTATCTGGCGAGCCAGCCTTATCCATTTTGGGTTAAATGGCTGGCCCGTCCGGTTTTGAAGATAATCGAAAAATGGGATTATAAAGCCGCCCGGAGACCGGATTTTTTTATTTGCAATTCTGAAAACGTCAGGCAAAGAATAAAAAAATATTATCATCGGGACGCAGAAGTAATTTGGCCGCCCGTCGACACGAATGTATTTCACCCCGAAGGCAAGAAGGAAAACTATTTTTTCGTCGCCAGCAGGTTGGAGCCGTATAAAAAAATTGAGTTGGTGATCGAGGCTTTTAATGAACTTGGTTTGCCGTTAAAGGTGGCGGGTTCTGGCACTAATTCAGAAAAGCTGCGGGCCATGGCAAGAAGCAATATCGAGTTTTTGGGACGGATATCTGACGAAGAGTTAAGGAGGCGGTATTCGGAAGCCCAAGCTTTTATTTTTCCGGCCGAGGAAGACGCAGGAATCATGCCCCTTGAAGCCATGGCCTGCGGCACTCCGGCAATCGCTTACAAAGCTGGGGGTGTTTTGGAGTCAATAAAGGAAGGAGTGACAGGCGTGTTTTTTGATAAGCAAACTTCCGAATCTCTCAAGCAAGCCATTCAGCACTTCGATACTACGTCGTATCGTAGTGGTGTGGTTAGAGAACATGCTTTACAATTTGACAAGAAGATTTTTCAGAAAAAAATTAGGGATTTTGTTGAGGATAAGTATGCGCATAGGGCTTGACCTAAGGATGCTTGGGGGAGGCTCGGGGATCAGCCGGTATATCTCCGAGCTTTCGCATGAGATTTTGCGGCAGGACAAAACAAATCAATATGTTTTGTTTTTTAAAGGAACCGATGAATCGGCTGACTACAGAAAATATGGTCATAAAATGGTTATTGCAGATATTCCGCATTATTCTTTTGCCGAGCAGTTCAAGCTTCCAAAAATATTAAAAAAAGAACAGCTTGATCTTGTGCATTTTCCCCATTTCAATGTCCCGATTTTTTACCGCCGGCCGTTTGTAGTCACCATTCATGATCTGACGCACACAAGGTTTCCAGGAAGGAAGAAATCTCATCTTTTTCATCGGCTTGCATACAATCTTGTGCTGTTTAATGCCATTAAAAAAGCAAAAAAAATTATTGCTGTATCACAGTCAACGAAAAATGAGTTGAAGGAATTTTTTCAAATCCCAGACGAGAAAATCCAAGTAATTTACGAAGGTGCAAGCGAATCGTATAAAGTTATGGATAAACAGGAGGCATTCCAGCAAATCTCCAATAGATATGGCGTTACTAAGCAGTATATACTTTATGTCGGCGTTTGGCGGCGCTATAAAAATTTGCCAAATCTAGCTCAAGCCTTCAGTAATCTAATTGATCGCGGACTAGATTATCAATTAATTTTGGCAGGAGAACCGGATCCCTTTTATCCGGACATTAAAAAAAAAGCTTTGGCGGTTAAACATGCTGATAAGATTATTTGCCCAGGCAGGATTCGTGAACAAGACATGCAGGCGCTGTATAACGCGGCAAGCCTGTTTGTATTGCCTTCAAAAGCCGAGGGGTTTGGCTTAACAGCCCTGGAAGCGGCTTCTTGCGGTATCCCCATCGCCTGTTCGGATATTCCGACTTTGCGTGAAGTCTTGGGCCAGGCAGCAGAATATTTTGACCCGGAAAATCTGGAGAATATGACCGACATATTGGAGAGTTTGCTCAATAACCCAAAAAGACAGGAAGAATTGGCAAACCTGGCATTGTCGCGGTCAAAGCATTTCAGCTGGAAGAAGGCGGCAGAGGAAACGATTAAGCTTTATGAACAAGCACCCTAGGATTTTATTAGCAGGAGGGGGAACTGGCGGGCCAGTAAGCCCTGTCCTGGCTGTGGCAATGGAGATCAAAAAACTCATTCCGAGTGTTGAGTTTTTATTTGTCGGAACGAAAAAGGGTCCGGAAAAAGTTCTGGTGGCGGAAAGTGGCATTCCTTTTGTAGGAATGCGGGCCGCCAGACTTAGGAGATATTTTTCGTTAATGAATGTAGTTGACGTATTCGTTTTTTTGGCAAGTTTGATTGCAAGTTTCCGAATATTGCGCAGGTTCAAGCCGTCGCTTATTTTTTCTGCAGGCGGCTTCGTGTCTGTGCCCTTGTGCTGGGTAGGAAAAACAATAGGCGCACAGATTGTTATCCACCAGCAGGATGCCGAAGTTGGCTTGGCCAATAAGCTGATTGTGCCGCTTGCCTCCAAAATCACCGCCGCGTTCGAACATACAGCCAAGAATTTTTATTCTGGACCTGGTTTGCTGAAAAAAGAAAAGCAGCATGCCGCCGAGTGGGTCGGCAATCCGGTCAGGCCGCAGATCAGAAAGCCGGATCTTGTTCAGAAAAAGTTTTTTAAGCTCCATGATCAGCTTCCAATATTGTTGGTCTTGGGCGGAGCAACGGGAGCTAAACAAATCAATGATCTAATTCAGGCAACCCTGCCATCTTTGGCCCAAACCCATCAAATTGTTCACCAAGCCGGAAAAGGGAAAAATACCATACAGTTTTCTTCTCCCAATTATCATCCGTTTGAATTAATCCCGTTTGAGTCTTATGCCGCGATTCTTAATCTTGCCCATCTGGTGGTGGCGCGAGCTGGATTATCTACTATTGCCGAACTTTCGGCAACAGGAAAAGTATCCATAATTATTCCGATGCCCGATAGTCATCAAGAAGAAAATGGTAAAATATTAAAGGCTGCGGGAGCCGCTGTCGTTTTGCAGAAAAATGAAGTAAATCCTGGCAATTTTCTTAAAACCATAAAGGATCTGGAATTCAATCCACAGTGGCAGGCCAAACTTATGAATAATATTAAGCAATTGATGCCCAAAGATGCCGAAAAGCGAATTGCAAAAATCATTACGGAAGAACTCAATAAATAGGCCTACAATAGGGATGGCGCTGTCTGGCGGCTCTAGCCGGGCGATTACCCAGATTGCTGTGCTTGAGGTATTTATCGAGCACCAAATCCCAGTGGATTATATGGTCGGATGCTCCTCCGGCGCCTTGGTGGCGGTGGCTTACGCCAACAATAAAATAGATGAATTGAAAGAGTCTATGCATGGCCTGACTTTGCAGAGATTAGTTGGAATGTGGTCTTTGACTTCCCAAAAAGGCGGGTTGTTTGAGCTTGGTGAGACAGAAGTGGTGCTGGAAAGATTGGTCAACGGACTGACTTTCGAAACCAGCTATCCGAAACTGGGCTTCACTGCAGCTGATGTCAATTCCGGGGAGCTGGTCACGATCAGCTGGGGAAAAGTTGTGACTGCCGTGAAAGCGTCATTGGCGGTGCCGGGCTTGTTTCCTCCGGTGGTCTGGGGCAATAAACTTCTGGTTGATGGTGGACTGGTTAATATAGTGCCAACGCAGCCCGTTCGGGAAATGGGCGCGGATATAGTAATTGGCGTTAATGTTTCCGGATCACGCTTTATTTACGAAAAGAAGCTGCCGTATTGGAGGTTTTATCGGATGCTGCTTAAGTATATGGGAATATCTTATATTACCAAGACCCAAGTAACTTTGGTTCGCAGGGTTTTAGATTTAATTTTGAACCCAACCACCAGAAAGCCAAAAAATCCCGGCATTATCAAGATTATGACAAAAGCCCTGGATCATTCCATGGAAGTTTCCGACAAATGGACCGATGCGGATATGGCCTGTGATTATATGATCACGCCTAAAGTCAAACAATGGAAAAAAACCGAGCTTGAATCAAATAATCTTGAGGTGATTTATCAAGAGGGAAGAAGGGCCGCGCTTGAGGCAGTGCCGCATATTTTGAAACTAATTGAAAATTACAAGCAAAGATCCAAAATACATGCTTAATCAAGTTGATCGAATTCATTTTATAGGGATTGGCGGGATTGGAGTATCAGCTTTGGCTCGCTTATGTTTGGCTATGGGCAAAAAAGTGACTGGCTCGGATCTCCATGACTCGCAAACTGTTTCTGACCTTAAGGCGCTGGGCGCCGTGATTTGGATAGGGCACGACGCTGCTAATATTCGAAATCCGGAAGCAGTGGTTTATAGCGAGGACATTACCGAGCAGTCCTTAGGATTTGTTGAACTTAAGACATCTCTGGAAAAAAAGATCCCAATCTTAACTTATGCTAAGGCATTGGGACAAATGATGAAAGGCAGATTTGGCATAGCTGTCACAGGCACCAACGGTAAGTCCACCACCGCGGCTATGCTTGGGTTAATCCTGGAAGCCGCAAATTTTGATCCCAGTATTGTTGTTGGGACAAAAATTTCTTCTGAAAATGAGTCGGAAAAGTTCATGTCTAATGCCCGCTTGGGCGGTGGAAAAATTTTCGTAGCCGAGGCAGATGAATATCACCGCCATATGATGGAAATCGCCCCATCCATGATTATTTTGACAAATATAGCCGAAGATCATTTGGACTACTATAAGGATTTAGAGGAAATCAAATCAGCTTTTGTTGAGTTTATTAAAAAATTGCCTCCGGACGGCGTGGTTATTTTCAACGCGGACGATCATAATACTCTTGATATCATTCGCCATTGTCATTGTCATAAGTTTTCTTTTGGCATTCATCACTATGCTGATCTCCAAGCCTTGAATATTGAAGTGGAAAATGGGAGGCAGACTTTCGATTTGCATTATAAAGACCATCTGGTGGGAAAATTTGAGCTTCACGTTCCTGGAAAATTTAATATTTCTAATGCCTTAGGCGCTGTTCTGGCGGCTGTGAGGCTCGGGGCTGATCCGGCGGTAATCGCGGAGGCTTTAAAAAGATTTAGCGGGACTTGGCGGCGGTTTGAAATAGTGGGGCATTTGGGCAGGGTAGTAGTTGTAAGCGATTATGGCCATCATCCGGCGGGGGTTGCAGCAACTCTTACGGCAGCCAAGGAGTTTTATTCGGATAAAAAAATCTTGTTGGTTTTCCAGCCCCACCACCGCAACCGGACCCAAAAATTATTTGGTGACTTTGTAGAAGCCTTAAGGAATGCGGACAATATCATAATCCCAGAAATCTTTGACGTTGCCGGCAGGGAGCATGGCGAAGAGGTCAGCTCAAGGCAAATAGTGGATGAACTCGTAAAGCTTGGAGTAAGGGCAAGGTTTGCCAAAAACTTAGAAGAGACTGAAACTCTAATCAAGCAAGCTGCTCCCAATTTCGATTTAATCATATTTATGGGCGCAGGTGACATTGATTCACTGGCCAGAAAGATGGTGACATGATCAATGTTATTGAGGTAAAAAATTTGAAGAAGAACTATAATGGCCTGCAGGCGGTAAAGGACGTCAGTTTTACGGTGGAGCAAGGCGAGGTTTTCGGCATCCTTGGCCCCAACGGCGCGGGGAAAACGACGACTTTGGAAATCCTGGAAGGAATCAAGCAAAAAACTGCCGGCGAGGCTCGGGTCTTGGGTTTTGATCTTGAAAAGAATATCTGGGAAGTTAAGCGGTTGATCGGCGTGCAGCTGCAGACCAGCGGCTACTTTGATTTTTTGACTCTGCGAGAGTTAATTCGCCTTTTTTCTTCGTTATATTCCAAACGCACTGATGAGCTTAAACTTTTGGAATCAGTCGGGCTTGTGGATAAAGCCAACGATGTGTATCAAAATCTCTCCGGCGGGCAGAAACAGAGATTTACCATAGCCACGAGTCTGGTTTCTGATCCGAAGCTGATTTTCTTGGATGAGCCAACAACTGGGCTTGACCCCAAGGCACGCCGGGAGCTTTGGCAGCTTATTCGGGACATCAATGACCGCGGCACAACCATAATTCTTACCACTCACTATATGGAGGAGGCAGAATATTTGTGCGACCGGGTCGCAATCATGGATCGAGGGGAGATTCTAACCATTAACGAGCCAAGAACTCTTATTGATAAACTCCGTCAAACTACCCAGATCTCATTTTTTGCCAAACAAGAAGTTGACGAAAAGATTTGGGCTTCTATCCCGGCAGTGGAGAAAGTTTATAGCAGCCATCCCAAGGTTATTTTGGAAATTAATTCATTGGAGTCGGTTTCAAGAGTTGTTGAGATCCTAAGCGAAAACCATATCCAGTTCAGTGGCTTTACGGTTAAAACTGCCACTTTGGAAGATGTGTATCTTGATTTGACCGGAAGGGAGTTTCCTTTATGATGAGTTTTTGGCAGTTATTTGTTTGCCATCTCAAGGTTGTTTACCGCAACCGATCAGGATTTTTTTGGACAGTAATCATGCCGGTAGGAATGTATATTGTTCTTTCAGTGTTGCCGTTGGATGCGTTAATGGGAATCAATTATTCTGATTTTATTTTGCCCGGCATTGCTGCATTCGCCATCATGCAGGGAGGAATTTACACCCTGGCCTATTGGATGGTTGATTTGCGTTCCCGCGGGGTAATCAAACGCTTTCAGGCGACACCATTGAAAAAATCCGAACTAATCTTAAGCTTGGTGGCGGCTCGGGCGGTGGTCATGCTAGTGCAGGTAGCGCTACTTACCTTGATCGGTATACTGGTTTTTAGAGCCCCGGTTGAGGGTAGCTTACTTTTGGCCGTAATCTTCGTAGTTACAGGTGCATTTGTCTTCCTGCCGCTCGGGCTTGTGATTTCAACTTTTGGCAATACCTATGATGCGGTGGCGCCTATTACAGCCGGAGTCGGGTTTGTTTTCGGATTTTTAAGCAACATTTTTTATCCAATAGAAGTAATTCCGGAGGTTTTGCAGACTTTGAGCAAAATTTTGCCTACAACGTATCTAGCTGATGGGTTAAGAAATATATATTTGACCCCTGGCAACTGGGAAAAAATTTTGACTGACTTGGCTTTTTTGCTGATTTGGGCACTGGTGATTAATCTTTTAACAATGTGGCGATTTAAGTTTGAGGAATAAGGTATGCTCGCGGTTCCGTTCGATCGGACGGCGTTAAATCGCTAACGCGATTTCCGCCTCACGCTCGGCCCGATGACCGGGCCTGCGCGACGCCGCTCTCGCGAAACCGCTCGCACCAGCTATTAAGCCAATGAGAATCCAAGAAAACTATTCGTTAAAAA
>JACQPC010000089.1 GCA_016207695.1 Candidatus Doudnabacteria bacterium
ACTACATATAGTATAGCAGATTTTTTGGTTTTTGTCCAGATTTGGACAACCTTGGCGTCATCGCAACAACGTCATATTGTGCGACGTCTTTTTGGGCCTCGGCTATCCGAGATTTTTGAATTTGCCCTATTTTTCGCAAATCAGGGTTTCACGGAGATTTTATATGCCAGGATAAAGGACAAAACAGCGAAATGTCATCCTGAACTAGCCTGCCCGCCGAAGCCTTGCGCGAAGGCGGGTTTCAGGATCTCGATTACTCATGGATATAGATTCCGAAACAAGTTCGGAATGACGAGACAGAAAGTCCGTATAGTGGTTAAAGCCCAAGTTTTTAAGCCTAAGGCAGTTAAGAGACCTATAAAGGTCAGTCAGCGCCTATTTTTACTTGACGGGAACAAGCAAATAATATATAATACAGCCGATATCGTTTATCCGAGAAGTGTCGAAATAAAGCGTTTTGCAAAATAATTCAAATTATTCTCCCCCTTGACGGGGGAGATGGCCGAAGGCCAGAGAGGGTGGTTTTCACCCCTCATCTGTCACTAAACGTGACATCTTCTCCCGCAAGGGGAGAAGAATAGCTGAAAGAAATACAAACAATTTAAATCGAGAGAGTGGAAGAAAAAAACCCAAACCAACTAGGTTATGAGAGTATACCTAATTCCGGCAACGGTAATGGTGATTTAATTTCGCCAAAATCTGATGCCGGTTTTTTGTCGCTTGCCGAGGCCTCGGCACTTACCGGCTACCATCAAGATTACCTTGGCTTTTTGGCCCGCACAGGCAAACTGGATGCTCAAAAGATCGGACGCAATTGGGTAACCACAAAAAAAGCCATTGATAAGCTCCTGAATCCTGAAGGTGTAGGCCAGCAAATCCCTGTCCATGTCCTTAAGGAAAGCCCGCAGGCTGGCTCTAACCTGCAGGACAATCTGGTCGAAACAGTCTATGACACCTTGCACGGCAAAACAGTTGAGGTATCTGAACCAGAGCCCGATTCCGAGATGGAGCGGATTCGCCGAGAGATGCTTTACGAAATCTCTCTTCTTAAAAAAGATTTTAAGCAGTTAAGCATAGGTTCGCAGGTTAGGGATGAGCTGGACAATTTTCAAGATGAAACATTGGGCAAGCTCAATGAGCTTAAGCAGGTTGATGACATCGCCAGGCTGAAAGCTGAAATAGCCCAGTTGAAAAATCAAGTCGAGACAGAACTCAATAAGCACTGGTCGGAGTTTTCTGAATCATACTATTCTGTTACCCAGCCGGATAAAGAGTTCGCGCCCTCGGTGCCGTTGAATTTGGGCAGGCCGAAAGGGGAGATCGGCGAGATAAGGGAGGTAGGGGAGGTAAGGGGGTTAAGGGGAGTAAAGGGGATTGCTTATCCCAACGTCCACAGGCAATTCTCCAAATTTGCGGCGTTTAAATCCGCGTTTGCCTCCCATACCGCCGTGTTTGCCGCCATCACCCTCGGATTTGCTTTCACCGCGTCAGCCGGCATTATTTATTTGACTTCCGAGCAGTTCAACAAGATCGCGGACAATCTAATTTCTCCGCAATACCTGCCTGACCGGCAGGCAGGCGTTTTGCGGCCGCAGGTTGCCGGAATTAGCACAGGCCCGAACTCTCCATATTTTGTGGGTCCTAGGCTGCCAGAAGGATTTAAAAAGATTTCTGCGCCAGCGACCTCGCCGTCTGTGACCTATAGAACAACAGTTGTAAACGGGATTAAAGGGGAGAAGGGGGATAGAGGGGATGCGGGAACGCCTGGCCCCGCTGGCCCGCCAGGACCTCCCGGGCCTGCCGGTCCCGCAGGCATCCAAGGCCCGCCTGGATACAGCATTGGTTATGTCGCTCCTGCAGTTTCTTACTCCCCAAACATTAGCCCAGGCACCATTGGCGGAGTGACCTACTTCGGCGCCAAGGAAATCAATACGGAAATTATTAATGTTTCTGGCGCTTCGGCCCTAAGCGGGAACTTAACAGTTAGCGGTTCAACCACGATTGGCAGCGACTCCTCGGACACGGTGGTATTTAATGCCGAAGTGGCGTCCAATATCCTGCCCACGGATAATACTTATG
>JACQPC010000093.1 GCA_016207695.1 Candidatus Doudnabacteria bacterium
ATCTCAAGATCCGTCAGATCATTGCTGCCTACCGAAAACATCCAGAAACAATAGATGGTTATGGTCGCGGTTAGCAGATATAAAACATGAATCCAATTGTTTTGGATGCGAAGGTCCGCTTGAGTCAAGAATAAACCCAAAGCAAATATCAACAAGAAATAAATCAGCCGCGGCCAGCGAGAGTTTTTCAAAAGCTCTATCAAGTGACGCTTATTGGATACCCACAGCCAGATTCCCGCCAATAAAAACAGAGCCAGATAAATTAGCTGGGACATGACCGTAATCAACGCATAAATAATATTTGGGTTCTTACTGCTAAGATAAGCAGCGGAGTTAACAACGCTGGAAGTAAAAAAACTTAACCCCTCTTGCTGGTTGGCAAAAATGGAAATAATCCCTGGAAAAGCCAGCCAGGCAAAGATGACAGTATAGCTAGCACAAATTCCCAAAAATGTTTTAAATATCCTGCTCCAAAGTCCGGTCTGGTTTACATAAATATAACTGCCAATTAGTACAAGAATAACAGCTATTTCAATTCTGATCCCGGTCGTGATTCCCGCAGATCCTTGGTCTTGGAAATACGTGGAGTAGGATCGAATAATTTCTGGAAAAGCAGAATAAATATAGGACATTAAATGGCTTCTTGCGCCGGATGCCAGATCCACAATCGGGGCAATCCAAATAAAGATCAAGCCAAACAAGCCAATATTGGCCAAATGGGGCAAAGGCTTATTGACGACAAATTTTATGCAGAAGATTAAGCAGGCGACCACGGCTATATACCATAAGTAGAAATGGACCAATGTTGTCGCATCTGCGGTTGGATACCCGTTGATCGTGCCGTTAAAAAAATTTTCCAAGACCGCCCGAATCAGAACAATGCCGAATGCTGCGGCCAGCCAGCCGGTGAGAGTAAATTGCTGCTTTTCCAATGCTTCAAAAAATTTCTTCATTGCCAGTCGATTTTTAATCCCTTCAAAGAAAGATTGGTCATGCGCTCAATCGGCGCCCAGTCGTCAGTAATCAATTTAAGATGGCTGTTAAAAGACACAAGGGAGATCTGGTTTTTAACTTCCTCAAACAATCCCTGCAGTTGCGGATCGACTTTTTTCTCTGAATTAAAATCAATCTGGCTTTGGCTGGCAGTAATCATAAAATTAGCGGCAGAACTTGCAGTGGCAGTCACATAGACCTTGTCAAACACCGACGCTTGAGTATTGGTCACAAATTTTAGAAGATCGGAATCGGTTTGCCCTCCATTTAAGTTCATAGCCAGGATTCCCTGCCTGGAAAGACGGCGGTCAACAAGCTGCCAAAACTCCCTGGTGGTTAGAGTCCAGGGAATATAAAACTCGTTTTGGAAAGCGTCAACGATGATCAGCTCATATTGCTTGGCTGTCCGCTCTAAAAATTGCCTGCCGTCTTCCTGGTAAATGTTGATTGGCAGTTGGTCGGAGTCAAAGTAGTCTTCCGCAATCTTTACCACTTTGGGATCGATTTCCACGGCATCTATCGCGACTTTATCGGCAAAAAAATAATTGAGCTGCCGCGGAATGGTCCCGCCGGCGAATCCGATTACCAAGACATTAATCTTTTTTTCAGGAATTAAATAAGGCAATATGCTGAAATAATCGTAGAATGTGCCGGTCAAGGCGCTATTTGGATCGTAAATTGACTCAAAGCCCAAACCCTCGTTAAAAATCATATAACGCCGGCCGCTTTGGTCCTGCTTCACCCTAATGTTTTGATAGATTGATTCAGTTTGATAAATGATATCCTTGTTCGCACTGGCGGAAACTGGCAGGCCAAAAAGCAAAATCAATTCAACAGCCGTTAGAAAAAGGCCAAACGCCAATTTTTTAAAAGACGAGCCAATCAGGCCAAGAAAAATTAATAGAAGGGCAAAAACGACAATAGTCAACCTAGTTCCAAGTGCGGGAATCAGCCAGAGGGTGGGCAAAAAACTGCCGACCAGGCTGCCCAGAGTTGATAAGGCAAACAAGGAGCCGGCAATCTGCCCAACCCTTGTTTCTTGGAAGGAGTAAATCTTAATAAGCATCGGACTGACCATGCCCAGCACGGTCAGCGGCAAGGCCAAAATAAATAAAGCCACCAGCAAGGAAGACCAGACAAGGGCGGAAAGAAAGGAGTCTGCGGGAAAAACCGCAGGATTAATCAGCCGCGCCAGAAGAGGCGTTATCCAGGGAACCAACAGAAAGAAAAGCCCAGTTCCCAACACCAAGTCCAAAAGCAAGGATAATGACGGACGCTTTTCGGCCAGTCTGCCTCCCAAATAATAACCCAATGCCAAAGCGGCCAAAACCACGCCGATAATATTTGACCAAATAAAAATAGAGATGCCGAAATAAGGGGCGAGCAGCCTTGATGCGGTTATCTCCATGCCGACTACGCAAACTCCAGTAATAAACGAGATCAAAAGCAGGGTCTTTTTTGACGACAGCAGTGCCATTTTATTTTAGTTTCCGAAATGCTTGATAAAAATTGATCCATTGGCCCAAGGACAGTTCTTGCGCCCGGCTTTGCCGGTTGATGCCGGCAGCAGCCAATAATTTTTCCGTTTGCTCGTCGGTCAAGCCAAGGCCGTTTCTAAAAGTATTATGGACCTGTTTTCGTTTGGCGGCAAATCCGGCTTTCACAATCCGGAAAAATAATTTATGGTCTTTGATTTCCGGAAACTTGTCTTTTGGCACAATTTTCAAAATCGTGGAATCAACTTCCGGCATAGGCCAGAAGTTTTTTTTGGAAACGATTGCGATAATTTCAGCGTCGGCGTAAAATTGCACGGAAATGCCCAAAATCGAAAGATTACCAGGTCGAGCAACTATTCGCTCCGCGACTTCTTTCTGAACCATCAAGACCATTAAGTGTGGTTTATTTTTTTGCTCTAAAAAATATTGCAGCAATGCTGAAGTTAAATAATATGGAATATTGGCCACGACCTTGTATGGGTCCTGGATATGTTTGTCGAGATGAAAGCGAAGGACGTCCTGGTTCACAAGCCGTAAATTCGAAACACGAAATCCGAAACTCGAAACAATATCTAAATCCAAAGCACTAATATCTAAACGAGATTTTGAATTTTGGTCATTTGATATTTGAATTTGTTTAGTGCTTCGATATTCGATATTCGAATTTTTACGCAGGAGTTCAACAAGCCTTGCGTCCTTCTCCACCGCAATTACTTTCCCTGCATGCTTAACTAGCTCAAAAGTCAGGGTCCCAATCCCCGGCCCAACTTCAAGAACCGTATCGGTTTTCTTCAATTCTGCCGCAGCCAAAATCTCATCCAGAACATCTTGATCTACCAAAAAATTTTGACCCAGATAGTGTTTGGGTTTCAGGCCGAAATGCTTGAGAAAAGATTTAAGATAGTTTATATCCGTAAGATTATTCATAGTTGTAAATTCGAAGCACGAAGCACTAAATTCGAAACAATATCTAAATCCAAAGCACAAATATCTAAACGCAGTTTTGAATTTTGGTCATTTGATATTTGAATTTGTTTCGGATTTCGATATTCGAATTTCGGATTTTTAAAACTCTGGTTCATATATATCCAACAGTTCCTCCGGTATGGCTTTTAGTATCCTCGACGGCACGCTCATGTTGCGCAAACCATACTGCTTGCGGGACATTGCATAGACCAAAAACAAATTTTTGCGCGCGCGGGTAACACCCACATAAGCCAATCGAATCTCTTCGGCCACATCCTTGGATTCCAAAAGCGACCGAGCATGAGGCAAGAGGCCCTCTTCCAAACCGATGAGAAATACCGTGTCAAACTCCAAGCCTTTGGCCTGATGCAGGGTCATCAATGTGACTTTTTGCGAATTCAGATCAAGTTCGTCAACGTTCGTCATCAATGCCACTTCTTCCAAAAAATGGGTCAGGCCGTCCTTCCAGGGAAAACTAGCGAAGCTCGCTGCCACATTAAACAATTCCTGCACATTTTCCCACCTGCTTTCAGCTTCTTCTGACCCGTCGCGCAAAAAAGATTCGTATCCTGTCATTTTTATCACTTGCCGCATGACCTCCAGCAATGTCCCCTGTTCATTAAGACTGCTGATCCGGTCAAGGATCTCAAAAAATGTTTTTATTTGTGGCTTGTCATCAAACAGTTTAGCCAAAATTTTATTCTTTTTTTCCAATAAAGCCTGTTTGAGCAAATCAAAAGTCTTAGGCCCAATGCCTCTTGGAGGAACATTGATTACCCTTTTTAAGCCTACCAAATCGTTCGGGCTAACTAGCAGTCTTAAATATGCCAGAATATCTTTAATTTCCTTGCGCTCATAAAATTTCAACCCCCCGATAATTTGGTAAGGGATGCTGCTCTCGATCATGGCTTCTTCTATGGCCCGCGATTGGGCATGGGTTCTGTATAACACCGCAATGTTATTCAAGCCCTGGCGATTTTTAAGTTTGGGCAGAACCTTGGCTCGGGCTTGGCGCATCACCCGAGAAAGAATACTGTCATCATCATTGTCATAGTCATAAGTCATTTCGCTAGAAACTCCATCCTGCAGATCAATGATCTTGTGTGCCACAAACCATGCTTCAGCCATTTCGTCTTCCGCTCGGTATAAGACCGGGTTTTGTCCTTGCTTGTTTTCCGTCCAGAGCTTTTTTTTATGCTGCTTTGGGCTTAATTTGATGATCTTCTCCGCAATGGCCAAGATAGGCGCTGTAGAACGGTAATTCTGCTCAAGCCGGTAAATTTTGGTCTGGGGGTAGTCATCCTCAAAATCCAGAATATTCTGCAAATTAGCCCCGCGGAAGCCGTAAATTGCTTGGGCGTCATCGCCAACCACAAAAATATTCTGGTGCTTTGCTACTAACAGCTTGGTAAAAACATATTGCGCGTGGTTGGTATCCTGATACTCATCCACTAGCATATACCGCCATTTGTCCTGGTATCCAGCCAAAACATTGGGATGCTCCCGAAACAGCTTGACCGGCAGCATGATTAGGTCGCCAAAGTCCACGGCATTATTCTTACGAAGGTGATCTTCGTAATGCTCGTAAACCTCTCGAGCCATATCATTGAAGCGATCATCCGCCTTCGCTGAAGCTTCGGCGGACAAGTCGTCCGGACCAATCAGATTGTTTTTGGCCTTATCAATGATATAGGAAAACAGCGAGGGTTTAAACCTGGTCGCGTCAATCCGAAGCTTAATCAAAATTTCCTTAAGCAAACTTTCCTGATCCTGCGTGTCGTAAATCAAAAAGTTGGAGGTTAACCCTAGCCGGAGTCCTTCTGCCCGCAAGATTCTGGCGCCAATCGAGTGAAACGTGCCCATCATCGGAAGTCGGAAGTCAGAAGTCAGAAGTCGGAGAATCCGTTCTTTCATCTCGCCAGCCGCTTTGTTGGTGAAAGTTACCGCCAAGATATCCTCCGGATCAAATCCTAATTTTTTGATCAAATAAACAATGCGCATACTTAAGGCCCGCGTCTTGCCGCTGCCCGCCCCAGCCAGAATTAAAAC
>JACQPC010000090.1 GCA_016207695.1 Candidatus Doudnabacteria bacterium
TCTCAATGATCTTGCCAATAGCAGAAATTGAAAAGAGATCATTGAAACGGAGCAGAAATATTGATGATTCAAAATATATCAAGGTTCGGGTTAGATGGCACAGACAACAACAGGGTAAAACTCTGAAGTATTTTCAGCAGATGAAAAAGCTTAGATCGATAAATGCTAACCAATCAGTCCTAAGAGTTACTAAAGATATCCTAAACGCTATTCATGATTACCAAGGACCCAAAAGAGATTAAGGCTTTGAGGCAAGGAGGAAGGATTTTGGCTATGGCCCTAAACAAAGCGGCAGCCGCGGTCAGGCCTGGCATTTCGGCTTTTGAGCTTGACCAAATATCCGAAGCTGTGATTAGAAACAATGGAGCAATTCCTTCGTTTAAAAATTGCCGGCCCAGCAAAAACTCCCTACCCTTTCCAGCCAGCCTTTGCGTGTCGATAAACAATGAAGTGGTGCATGGGATCCCATCAAAAGAAAAAATCCTGCGGGAAGGGGATATAGTTGGCCTCGATGCCGGGGTCGAGTATCAAGGATTATTCACCGATGGGGCTGTTACTGTCGGAGTTGGGAACGTCAAACCGGAGTTTTTGAAACTGATAGAAGTGACGCTTGATGCTTTGAAAGCGGCTTTGGAAAATGTGAAGCCGGGGAATTTTATCGGCGATGTTTCATCAGCCATCCAAGCCGTTGCGGAAAAAAACGGTTTTTCGCCGGTCCGAGAGCTGGTTGGTCACGGCGTGGGGAGAGCGATTCATGAAGATCCGGAGATTCCCTGCTTTGGCAATCCCAAAACGGGCCCAAAGATTGTTTCAGGCATGGTTTTGGCGATTGAGCCAATGGTCAATTTAGGCAACTGGAAAGTAGAATTCAATGGCCCGTGGTCCGTAAAAACTTCCGATGGCTTGCCGTCTGCTCATTTTGAGCACACGGTTTTAGTTACAGACCAAGGATGCGAAATTTTAACTTCTATGGTATAATTATTTAAGAAATATGGAAAATCTAACCTCTGGTTTGCCAAGAAACGAAGACAAAAATTTTAAGCTGATTCCTACCGTCATCCTGTTAAGCCTTCTGTTTGGCCTGGCCGGCTCCGTAATTGGGGCGCTGTTTTTTCCTTCTCTTTATGGCGGGCAAGTCAATATTCCTGGAAATGAAATCAAAACCATCCAGGTGGATGAGCAATCCGCCGTTGTAGACGTGGTTAAACGAGCCAGCCCGGCGGTGGTATCGATTATCATTTCCAAGGACTTAAATAAGATTCCGGGCTATTCCACTTCCCCTTTTGATTTTGGCCCGTTTAGCTTTGATCCGTTTTTCGGCAATCGCAGCCAAAGCAATAACAATACTCCGAATATCCAAAGGGTTGGCGGCGGCTCGGGTTTTCTCATTGCTTCGGATGGTTTGATTGTGACCAACAAGCACGTGGTTAGCGATGAGCAAGCACAATATACTATGGTCACCAATGACGGCAAAACCTTTGAAGCCAAGGTTTTGTCGCGCGATCCGGTCAATGACCTTGCCCTGGTTAAGATTGAGGGTAAAGACTTCCCCACTTTGGCACTTGGTGACTCTTCAAAAACCCAGATCGGGCAAAAAGTCATTGCTATCGGAAATTCGCTTGCGCAATATCAAAATACTGTAACCACCGGCGTTGTTTCCGGCATTGGCCGCACCATTATTGCCTCGGGCTCGAGTTTTGGTTCGGAGCAGTTGGAAGGAGTGATTCAGACGGACGCGGCGATCAATCCGGGCAATTCAGGGGGGCCCTTGTTGGACATTGGAGGTTCAGTGATAGGAATAAATACCGCGATTGATTCCCAGGGACAGTTGGTGGGTTTTGCCATTCCGGTCAACGATCTTAAGAAGGACATCGAAAGCTTCCAAAAGTTCGGCAAAATAATTAAGCCATTCCTGGGAGTAAGATACGTCTTAATCAACGATACCATCAAAAAGGAAAATAACCTTACGGTTGACTACGGAGCGCTGATAGTAAGCGGCACGAATAAAGCGAGTCAGCCGGCTGTTGTGGAAGGTTCAGCCGCTGATAAGGCGGGTCTTTCCGAAAACGACATTATTCTTGAAGTAAACGGCCAGAAGATTGACCAAAACCGCAGTCTGGCGGGCATTCTTAAGAATTATGATCCCGGTGATGTAGTGAAGATGAAGATTTTAAGCCGCGGCTCGGAAAAAGAAATTACTGTGACCTTAGGCGAAAGTAAATGAGATTTTTGGCTCTGGATTGGGGGACAGTCAGAATTGGAGCGGCTGTATCGGATCCGGACGGGAAAATTGCCTTTCCACTGGATAAGATTATTGAGCGCAAAAGCGCAATCGAGGAAATAAAAAAAATTATTAATGAGTTGAAGATTGAAAAAGTATTGGTAGGGATGCCAATAGGATTATCAGGCCAGGTTACCGAAAGCACGGATCGGGCCGAAAGGTTTATTCTGCAGCTGCAAAAACAAATAGCGCCGAGTATTGAGCTTTTGGATGAGCGGTTCAGCTCCGTCGCAGCAGAAAAAGTCCTTTCTGGCAACGAAATGGCCCAAAAGGACCAAAGAAACATAAAGGATAACATTGCTGCGCAAATCATACTTCAGCAGTATTTAGACACCAATAAAAAAACTAATAATTAAGCATTAACAAAATGGCAAAAACAAAACAGCAATTCCATAAAATTGTTTTGCACCCAAACCGATGGCTTGCTTGGGCCATTGCTATAAGCGTGCTTGTGGCTTTTGGCTTGATTGGCTACATCCAAGTTTCCAGCCAAAGCTTTGAGACCGAAGTCGCTATCCCCGATGCTTCCAGAAATTGGCGGCAATACACCAACAGCGAATATGGCTTCTCACTTAATCTGCCGCCATCTTGGTCAGCGCAAACCATTTCTGGTGCTGTGGCAAGTTTTGCTCCCAGAGGCGATTTAGGCCAAGCCATCACGATCACAGTTAAGGATGCCAAAAGAGAGGCAGCGGCGCGGGCAAGCTTGGAGGGGTTTACTGAAGAAGAAATTACAGTAGGCGGCATTGCTGCATCCAAGTTTTCTTCAGGCGCTGAACAGTATGTTTTGGTCAAGCGCGAGGATAAGTTGTTTGTGATCAAAAGCTCGTCTTTGCAGCTGGATCGGATATTGGCAACTTTCATATTTATTCAATGAGCGAGGCGACTGCCGAGAGCGGCGTCGCACAGCCCTGTACCGATTACTGGTACAGGGCGAGCGTGAGGCGCAAATCGCGTAAGCGATTTGACGCCGTCCGATCGAGCGCAGTCGCCGAGTGATCCCTTATGAGCGAGTTCAGACAAGATATCGTATCCAAGCATTGGATATTGTTTGCGCCCAACCGGGGAGCAAGGCCGGAAGATTTTAAGCATATCCCAGCCACCCCTGATCCAGCGGTTTTGCGCACGGTAGAAAAATCTTGCGTGTTTTGTCCGGGCAACGAGGAATACAATCAGGAGATTGTTTCATACCCGCCTGGGCGGCATTGGCAAGTGAGAGTGGTGCCGAATAAGTTTGAAGCCTTGGGGCACATGGGCGGGCGGGAGCGCTCGGATTTTTATATGGTGCGAGAAGGTATCGGCGACCATGAAGTGGTGATTACTAGGCCGCATAATGTTTTTACCGGTTTTCTGCCTGATGATTTGATGGATTTGAATCTCAAGGTTTATCAGGAGCGCATGAGGGAATTGTCTGATCATCCAGAAGTTCAGTATATCCATATTTTGCAAAATCACGGCCGAGACGGCGGAGCCACGTTGATTCACCCTCATTCACAAATTTTTGCCACGCCTTTTGTGCCCGAGCATCTGCATGATGAGGTTACAGGCAGTTATTTGTATCATCAAATCCA
>JACQPC010000091.1 GCA_016207695.1 Candidatus Doudnabacteria bacterium
GCGCAGAACTTAACCGTTGAGGCAGCCAATGCTCTGCTTAAGATATTCGAAGAGCCAAGGCCAAAGACAATCATAATCTTGATTACCGAGAGCCCGCAGCGGCTGCTTCCGACCATAAGATCAAGAGCCCAAAAAATTACTTTTGGCCTGGTGGTCCCGGATGATTACGCAAAGTTGCTTGAGCAGAAGATTGATAAAGCAAAAGGCCAGTTGATTAGAAGTTTAGCTTTAGGCCGGCCAGGCATGGTTTTACGGATACTTAATGCCGATGATGAGGAAGTTGAAAGGCTTAAGCAAATTTTGGATTACTTCGAAGTTTTAACCAAGGGAGATTTGGTGGAAAAAATGAAAATGGCGTATGAGGTGGCTGATTTGGAAACTCCCCAAATTAGGGAAATTTTGGATGCCTGGATTAGCTTGGTTGATACGGATAAGGCGGACAACTTGATCAAGGCGCGGGGAATGATTGAGCGCAATGTCAACAGCAAACTGCTGCTTTCTGATTTGATCCTTAAGTTTACGGCATGAAGAAATTAAGCATTCTTCTTTTATCACTAACCTTCGTCGCAGCAAGCTGCGATCTTTCTGATCCTTTTAGTTTGGGAGGCGGCAGCAAGGGTGTTTTGAAATCCGAGGATTCCGCGCAAACTTTTCACGCCAAAAATAAAATCAAGCAAAGCCGGCGGGATCTTTCCAGCTTGTCGGTTAACGCTTTGGTGTTTGACCCGAAAAACCCAGATGTTTTGTATCTAGGCTCTGCTTCAGGCCTTCATAAGTCCGAAGATTCCGGCGAGTCTTGGACTTATATTTTGACCGGGATCGCCGTGGGAGACGTGCGGGTTGACCCCAATGCCAGCAATATCGTTTACAGCGCGGGGATTTCGGGGAACAATGGCAAGATTATCAAAAGCTACGATTCCGGCACGACTTGGATAGACATTTATTCTGAACCATCAAAAGGAAATGCGGTGTTGGCTTTAGATGTGTTAAAATTCAACTCCAAGATATTAATCGCTGGACTTAATAATGGAGAGATTGTCCGATCCTCTGACGAGGGGCGCACTTGGCAGCTGGTGAAAGATTTTCAGGATCGCGTGGTTGAAATTAGATCTGCAGGCAATGCTTCCGTTTATGCCCTAACTCGTTCCGCTGGGCTTTACAAAAGTACGGACTTAGGCGCAACCTGGACCGAAATTACAGGATCGCTGACATCAAGCAGCCTGTTTTCCAGAAACAGCACTTCCGTTTCAGTCAGCGCTTTCTATGACCTGGCCCTGGATCAGCGTCAGCCAGGAGTGATATATTTAGGAACAGAGCAGGGATTGCTGCGGAGTATTGATGATGGGGTATCCTGGTCTTTCTTAAGCCTTCCTGCGAGAGATAATTCACAGCTTCGGGTCTCGGCTGTGGCTGTTAACCCAGCCAATTCCAACAATATTTACGCTTCCATCAGCTCTACCTTGTTTAAAAGTTTGAATGGCGGAGTAACCTGGGAGACCAAGAAACTGCCCACTTCGGCAGTGTTGCGGCAAGTATTGATTAACCCCAATACTCCAAACATAGTATATTTAGGGATGGGAGAACAAAAACAATGATGAATCTGGATTTAATTGATAAAAAAGAGGGTGAGTTCGCCAAAGTCATCGAACATCTAAAGTCCGAGCTTGCCACCTTACGCACCGGCCGGGCCTCCACTACCTTGGTTGACCATATAGAAGTTGACTATTACGGGACCAAGACGCCGCTTATTCAGCTTGGGCAGATAGCCGTGCCAGAGCCGCGCATGATCACTATTCAGCCTTATGACAAGGGAATTATCAAAGATATAGAAAAAGCCATTCAAGCTTCCAATATTGGGATTAATCCTTCCAACGACGGCAATTTCATCCGGCTTACGATTCCGCAAATGACAGAAGAACGCCGCAAGGAGTTGACCAAGCTTGTTTCGCAGATTTCTGAAAAATCGCGAGTGTCAATCCGAAATATCCGCGAAGAAATCTGGCGGGAAATCCAGAATTTTGAAAAGATTGGCAAAATCTCGGAAGATGACAAGATTAAGGGCAAGGAAGACTTGCAAAAAGTCGTGGATAAATATAATGAAGAGGTCAAGAGGCTGGCGCAAGCAAAAGAGAAAGAGATTTTGACTATTTAAAACTTATGATTTTCCTGACAATTATCATTTTTGTTGCCATACTGGGACTGCTAGTGTTTGTGCACGAGCTGGGACATTTTGTCATGGCAAAAAAGGCAGGCATGAAAGTGGAAGAATTCGGTTTTGGTTTCCCTCCCAGAATGTTTGGTTTCAAAAGAGGAGAAACAATTTATTCTATCAACTGGATTCCCTTGGGAGGATTCGTAAAGATTCTCGGTGAAGACGGCGGGGAAGTTTCTGATCCTCGCAGTTTTGCAAACAAAAGTGCCGGCAACAGGTTTGTTGTCCTAGCCGCGGGGGTAACCATGAACTTTGTTTTGGCCGCAGTACTTATGGCGATTGGGGCAGGCATTGGTTTGCCTACAGTTGTTTCCGAAGGCAAAAGCCTGCCAAAGAACGCGGCGATCCGTGATGTTTCAGTCGCGATTGTCAATGTGGCGGAGGGAAGTCCGGCAATGAATGCCGGAATAAAAGCCGGGGACAGGGTGCTTAAGATAAACAACGAGCCTGTCGAGTCGGTTGAAGAAATGCAGGCGCTTACTAATGCAAATGCTGGACAAACTGCTGTCTATACTCTCAAGAGGGGCAAGGAGGAACTGCAAGCAACGGCAGTTCCCCGCCTAAATCCTCCAGAAAGCGAAGGACCGTTGGGGGTTGCGTTGGCAACGGTAGGCTTGGTGCGTTATCCTTGGTATGAAGTCTTGCCCCGGGGAGTAATCATGGCATTTCAAATGCTGGTATCAACCGTTTCAGCTTTTTGGTTTGTGCTTACCCAATGGCTTGCTGGGCAGTCGATAAGCGCGGCCTTAGCAGGGCCAGTGGGCATTGCGGTTTTGAC
>JACQPC010000094.1 GCA_016207695.1 Candidatus Doudnabacteria bacterium
ATATTCTTGAGAATGTGAGAATGTCGTGGTATGGTTACATTATGAAAAATTCCAGAAAACTGGAGAGATATTTTAAGGGCGCGGCAAATCATCGGCGGCTGGATATTTTATTTTTGGCAGCCAAAAGCGATGGGATGACTTTGGAACAGATCGCCGAATCCCTTGAGTGCAACATCAAAACAATGTCAGAACATACGAGGCGCCTGGTTCAAGCCGGTCTTTTGAATAAAAAATACAAGGGCCGGGAAGTCGCGCATTCGCTTTCGCCCTACGGCAGGCGATTCGTGGACTTCGCTAAACGATTTTGATATTCTCACATTCTCAAGAATGTGAGAATATCGTACACGGGAAAACCGGGTGCCTCATTTCATTGAATCTGCGGGACGGACAGCATTTTTAAGACGGGTACTCATCGTCTTCCATTCGCCCGTTCGTCAAATCCTGGGCGAGGAATTCAGTTTTGAAGAGATTCGCCTTGCGCGGCTGTTTCTCTGACAATGTACAGCTTCATGACGCGCTATTGACAAATTCATCTGTATTGTGATATGAGTTTACACAGATTCTTTGCAATTTCTGCTTTTCATTATTGCGTATTGGAGGGAGAAAAATGGTTCAGAGATGGTGGGGAACTGTCGCGCCAGAAACGATGCGAGATTTAGAAACGGCAATCTTAGACAGCAACGACTTACAAGCATGGCAAAGAGATATTCTCTTCTTCGTAATCCGGAATGCCTATAGGTTCGGCGATATAACTCCCGAATCCTTTTTAAGCGTTCCGGCACTCGGGCATGTATTATCAAGGCTCTATGAAGATTTTAAGATAGATGATAGAGGAAGGAGTCCTCAGAAAGAAGCAATTTGTCTTCTCGTATTAACGACTTTCGTTGCCAAGTGTAATGTGATCGAAAATTGTCTGCGGCTGGTGGAACAATTGAGAAATGCCGTTGATCCGACCTACCGAGGACCAATCAAAGATTTTTTTCCGAAAGCGCATAGGGGGCCAATCGCTGATTTCTTTACGGAAGAGCAAATGAAGGTACTTCACCGTGTGCATGAAGAGGACGCCTAAAGTTCTGAACTCGTCATATCCTGGGCTATCCACAACGTATTGTGGCTAGCCCCTTTTTCTTTTTCAAAACCGGCTCAAAAAGAACTTCATTAACCGTTCCTGCTCTTCTTGGGCATGGATTTTGCTTGACTTGAGGGCGTTTTTTTAGTATTATAAGGATTACGTTGCCTCGGCTGCGAGGCATTTTTCATTTTGCGGATAGTATGGAAATCAGAAACATAGCTATTATTGCTCACGTGGACCACGGCAAAACCACGCTGACCGACGCGCTCATGCGCCAAACCGGTGCCATGCAGGAGGGCGCTTCAATGGATTCAAACGCTCTTGAGCAGGAGCGGGGCATTACCATTTATTCAAAAAATGCCGCCATCGCCTACCGGGGAACGAAAATAAATATCGTAGACACTCCGGGCCACGCGGATTTCGGGTCCGAGGTGGAGCGGGTGCTCCGCTCCATTGACTCGGTGCTTCTGGTTGTGGACGCGCAAGAAGGGCCCATGCCCCAGACCCGCTTTGTTCTCAAAAAAGCGCTTGAGACCAAACACAAGATTGTGGTGGTCATGAACAAAATCGATAAGAGGGATGCCGACATCAACAAAGCCCACCATAAAACCCTGGATTTATTTTTGGAACTGGGAGCGGACGACGAGACCGCGGATTTTCCCGTGGTTTACGCTTCAGCCAAATCAGGCCTGGCGGGATTTGAACCGAACCTAAACTCTATGCGCGACATTAGTCCCATCTTCGAAGCCATCATCAAACACATCCCGCCGCCTTCCGGAGACTCCGCCAAACCGCTTCAGATGCTGGTAAGCTCCATCACATCGGATGCCTTCAGGGGCAGAATCGCCATCGGCCGGGTAGTGAACGGCCAGCTCAAAACCGGGCAGGAGGTTATGCATATCAATCGCGCCGGAGAGCAGAAAAAATACAAACTAACCTCTATCATGACTTTTGAAGGCTTAAATAGAGTTGAGGTCCCGGAAGTCTTGGCCGGCGACATCGCGGCGGTCGCAGGAGTGGGCGACATCTTTATCGGCGAAACCATCGCTGATGCGGAAAACCCGCAGGCTTTGCCGCTTTTGGACATCGAGGAGTCGACGGTCAAGATGACCTTCAAGATAAATGACTCGCCTTTTGCCGGCAAAGAAGGAAAGTTCTGCACCTCCCGCCAGATCCGCGAGCGGCTGTACAAGGAACTGGAAACCGACATGGCACTTAAGATTGAGGATTCAGGAATGAATGCTTGGACTGTTTCCGGCCGGGGCGAACTGCATCTGGCGATCCTCATCGAACGGCTGCGCCGCGAGGGATACGAACTGCAGGTCTCACGCCCGCAGGTCATCAATAAAACAATTGAGGGCAAAGAGATGACGCCTTATGAAACGGTGGCCATTTCGGTCCCCGACGAATTTGCCGGCATCGTTATCCAAAAGCTGGGCGGCCGCCAGGGGGTTTTGCAAAATATGCACAGCCACAACGGCTCCACTTCGCTTGAATTCATTCTTCCCACCCGCGGGCTGTTTGGCTATCGCAGCGAATTTCTGACAGACACCAAAGGACTGGGCATTATCAACGCCGTATTTTACAAATACCAGCCTGATCCCGGAAACTGGAAGGAGCGGGAACAAGGCTCGCTGGTCGCGCACGAAAGCGGAGTCAGCAATCTGTACGGACTTCTCAACGTCCAGGATCGCGGCACTTTGTTCATCGGGCCCGCTGTCGCGGTCTACAAAGGCCAGGTCGTAGGCCAGAATGCCAGGCCGGAAGACATTCATGTCAATGTCTGCAAAACCAAACAGCTTTCCAATATGCGCTCCAAAGGAGAAGGTTCGGCCGAGCACTTCAAGGCTCCGCATATCATGGGCCTGGAAGACGCTTTGGAATACATCGGCGATGACGAACTGGTGGAAGTCACGCCGCAAAACATCCGAATAAGAAAAATGGTTTTGGACAAAGCCCAGGAACGAAGAAAATCCATGGGCCAGGGTTAGTTTGCCTAATTGAATTTTGCAATATCAAGAAGTACTATTCATAAAGTAATTAAGTCATAACTTTATGGACCAAAAAGATGATGGCGCTGGCGTGTGCGGCATGGCCGACCACGAGGAAATGATGAAAACCGATCCCGAGGGGTTCAAAAAACATTTGCAAGAGGTGCATGGCGGCAATGACCCGCATCAGCACGACATGCCAGGGGTCATTTGAGCACCAAAGCGGAATAAACCCCGGACAGCCCCAAACCCAGCTTGCTGTGGGAACCCAGCATGTTGGCGTTGTGTCCCGGGCTGGCCTGCCAGGCGTCAAAAAGTTTTTGGGCTGTGGTAAATCCCATGGCTATGTTTTCGGCGTCGCAAATTGCACCGTGCATTTCGCATCTTTGAGTGAAAGTCGTACTACCTTCGCCGATGTGGCTCATGGTGCCAGTCGCGTTCATCCAAGCAGAATGGTCAGCCGCGGTGGCATTCAAAGCCGCATCATAAACCAAAGCATTTAAACCTTTGGATTTTCTATATTCATTGAGCAGGCAGAGGAACTGGGCATTAAATCCGCCGCTCTCGCAAGTCACCGGCTGGGGCGGTGGTGGAGCTGGAGCAGGAGCGGGTGCAGGAGGAGGCGGCATCGGTGCTGGCTTGGGAGTAGGTTGAGCTTTGGGTTTGGGAGAGGTTGTGGTGGTTGGGGAAGTAAGGGAAGTTGGGGGTGAAGTAGGTTGGATAGGGATAATAGGTGTAATAGGGACAATAGGATCAGGGGTTTTTGGAGATTCTGCTGAAACTGTCTGGGCTTTTGTCTCAACGACAACTTTGGATTTCTTGAATTTTCCAGGCAAAAAAATAATTGCTATAGCGAGCAATAAAAATATGATTCTAAATGCCAGAATTTTTTTCATGGTCTGCTTATACTAGCAGACCAAAAGCTTTAAGCTAAAGCAAAGGCTTGGTTTTA
>JACQPC010000098.1 GCA_016207695.1 Candidatus Doudnabacteria bacterium
GGACCACTTATGACTTGCTGCCGAAACAACTGCGCAACGCGGTTTGGCCGGTTGGACGTCTGGATTTTCATACCGAAGGGTTGCTGATTCTGACAAATGACGGCGAGCTTACGCAAACCCTGACTCATCCTTCCAAAGAGCATGAAAGAGAATATGAAGCAATGCTGGACAAAGAATTAACAGAGGGAAAAATCGAGAAGTTGCGAACTGGCATGTTTTTGGACGGCAAAAAAACCGCGCCGGCGAAAGTTCGGGCAGAGGGTGTTAAAGTTTACCTCACTATCCACGAAGGCTGGAACCGCCAGGTGCGCAGAATGCTCACGGCTTTAGGCTACACGGTAAGAAACTTAAAAAGAGTCCGGATTGGAAAGTTAACGCTAAATGGGCTAGAATTGGGACAGTATAAAATAATTAACAAAGAAGACATTATTTGATTATGAACGAAATGGATCTTGAACGTGACAGAATCAGAATCGAGGGGAATCTTCGGTTGATTGAGGAAAATAGGCAGAAGCGGGATCAGTTGCAAGCGGAATTTGATGAAATAAAAACTCGGCATGGAGGGATCAGTCAGGAAGAGCAGGCGAGGCTTAGGGAGATTGAACGGCTGATAAGACAATTGGATGCGGAAACCGCTAGGCTTAAGCAAGAGAACCAATCAATAACGCCGTAATATGGTATAATATAGGGAGATTTTTTAGCATCAGAAACCTAAATCAAAATGTCAAATGAAAATCTAACCAACTACGTCAAGCAGGCCAAAATTACCGGGCTTGATGATGCGGCAATTAGAACAAATCTGCTCAACGCTGGCTGGAGTGAGCAGGAAATCAGCCAGGCCTTGGGAGATCGCAAAAACTGGAAGCAAATATGGCAGGATAACAAAAAATACGCGATTGCGCTGGTTGTGGTCGCTGTTTTGATTTTGGCCGGACTTAAGGCTTATTCATATTTTGCCAGCAGTCCTGATAGGATCTGGGAAGCTTCAATCAAAGAAATGAAGGCAATCCAAACCGCAAAATTCAAGTTAGAAGCGTCTTATGCTGAAAAGTTTTCCGATGTCTCGGACGCCGATGATTCTGACCTTAAGGCAATTTTTGGCAGCAGCGAGTTTAAGGTTTCCGCAGCCGGCGAGGGCGCGATGCTGATAAAAAAGGAATCATCGGACATCGATTACGATATGAACTCAACCTTGACCACCAAAGTCGGATCCCTGACTCTAGGCTTTGCGCTGGAAAGCCGGAAGATTGGGGACAATGTTTATTACAAAATGGAAGGCAACCCCTTTCTTTCATTGTTTGGCGGCAGTGAAGCAAGCCAAAAAGCGCAGTGGCTTAAGGTTAATCTTAAAGAGTCAGGGAATACTGATTTTTTCCTGACTGACATTCAAAAGAATCAAATTGTCAACGCGTTTAATAGCGCGAAATTGATGTCGCCGGAGAAATTGCTGGGCAGTGAAAAAATCAGTGGGGTGGCCACTTGGCATTATTCGGCGCGCTTGGATAAAAATCAGCTCAAAAGTTATTTTGAGCAAGTGCAGGACATAGTTCAGATGGAAGAGTTTAAGGACACTTCGGCTTTAATCGACAAGCTGGAACTAAAAAAGCTGGAGCTGTGGATAGGCAAATCAGACCGCCGCGTTTATCAGGCCGTGATCGAATCTGCTGTCCCTTCGTTTGTCGAATTGTCCTTGGGATCGGCGCGGGAAACTTCACGCGATGCCAAGCGTTTGGCTGATGTGCGCCAGATCCAAACCGCCTTGGAACTGTTTTATAACGACAATAGCCGTTATCCTGCCAGCGTTTCCGGCCAGCCTGTGGGTGATGACGGCAGCGCATACAAATTTTCAACATACCTATTCTCTTATCCCGCGGCTCCAACTCCAGTCAGCGGAATCTGCACCGAAGAAAATAACAAATATTTTTACGAACAATTGCAGAAAGGGGCAAGCTACAAGCTAGGCTTTTGTTTGGAGCATGACAGCGGTGGGTACAGCGCCGGGGTTATGGAAGCTGATCCAGCTGGCATTAGGACTAAAATTTCGAGCAATGCCGGCGAAGACCAATCCTGGCTTGCGGATATCCCTTTTAATGGCACGCTGCAAATCAAGCTTAACCTTTCCGATTTTGACTCCCCGGTCACGATTGAGGAGCCTCAAGATGTGTTTGACGTTGGCACTTCCACCCGCAATTCCAAGCGTTTGGCTGATGTGCGCCAGATCCAAACCGCGCTGGAGTTATTTTACATTGATTATGGCTTTTATCCTTTTTCCCAAAGCGGCAGGATTGCCAATGATAATATAAGCATCTATTTGCCAACCATCCCAGAAGCCCCGGCTCCACCGGATGGTGACTGTACAGGAGGCCAAAACCAATACAACTATGCCTGGATTAGCGCCAGCGAATATACTTTGACTTTTTGCCTGGGTACTGAAGCTGGAGGTTATTCAGGCGGCGTGCATACTGCCTCACCTACAGGCATTCAATAATGAACAACCTGGAGAAAAAACATATCGTCATTTTGGGCGGCGGCTTTGCCGGAGTGGCCTGCGCTTTGGAATTGAAAAAATTGCTAGCCGATAATGATGAATACGAAATAGTCCTGATAGACAAAAAAGCCTATCAGACATATCATGCCGGGCTTTACGAGGCTGCCACCACCGAGCATGGCTTGGTGGAGGCCAAAAAGGTCAAACGGGCCGTAACTATTCCCTATACTGACATTTTTGGCAAAACCAAGATCAAAGTATTTAAAGCCTACATTGACAAAATCAACTTGCCGGATGGAAAAATCATCACTGATTCCCGGATTTTGTCATCTGACTATCTTTTGATTGCTCTAGGCAGTGTGGCGGATTTTTACGGCATCCCCAATTTGGACAAGCACGGCTTTACTCTAAAAAGTTTGGAAGACGCGGTGATGATTAGAAATCGCGTGGAGGATTTGGTGTTGCACAATGACAAGGTCCAGATCGTGGTGGGCGGGGGCGGATTTGCCGGGGCGGAGTTTGCGGGTGAGCTTCACAATCTTTTGCAGAAAGAATGTTTGCATCACAACAAGAAATGCGAAAATTTCAAGGTGATGGTAGTGGAGGGAGCCCCAGGCTTCCTGCCTGGACTCTCCGACAAAGTATCCAAATTGGTTTACAATCGGCTTTCTGGTATAGGCATAGAAACTAAGTTCTCCACGCTGATCACCGAGGCCGGCAAGGATTATGTGGTATTAAACAACACCGAAAGAGTTTCCTGTGATCTTCTGGTTTGGACCGGCGGGGTCCGATCCTGCCGCTTGCCCTTGGCCATTAACAGTATTTTAGAGCGGGACAAAAAAGACCGCACGCCGGTAACAGAGTTTTTGAACCTCAAAAGTTTTCCCAATGTTTTTGTCGCCGGAGATGATGCCTGCGTTTTGGAGGCCAAAACCAAAAAGCCGCTGCCGCAGACCGCGCAGGAAGCAATCCGGCAAGGCAAGCACGCTGGCAGGAATATTTTTCGGCTGATCCATGGCAGGCAACCATTGCCTTATCATCCCGGCCCCACGCGGTTTGTGATTCCAGTCTCGGGCAAATACGCGATTCTTTACACGCCCAACCTGATCATTTCTGGTTTTGTTGGCTGGGCGATTCGGCGTCTGGCCGACATGCGCTATTTTTTATCCATTCTTCCATTCTGGAAAGCCTTGAGTTATTGGATGTTTGAAAATAAGATTTTCACCAAGAATGACTAAGCCTCAAAGTGTTTTATTTTTTGCTGTTTATCCTTTGATTGCCGCTTGGGTTTCTTTTGCATTAGATGTTAATGCTCTTTTTTCAACTATTGTATTTTACGGAATCCCGGCTATATATTTGTCTTTTTTGAAACCGGGCTTCATTAAAAAGGCTCTTTATTTTTCGCTCCTTAGCATTCCGGCAATAGTAATAGTTGACTATATAGCGGAAATTACCGGGACTTGGCTATGGCCGATACCGGATTCGATTTTTCCAAAGCTGTTTGGGTATGTTTCCGTAGAAGTAATTATTTGGGCTTATTTGCATTTCTATATTGCTGTGATGTTCTACGAGTATTTTTTCGACAAGCGGAAAAGAAGCAAGATTGTTTATGCTCGATCAAAGGAATTGTTGGCATTCTCTTTGCTGTTTTTTGCGACATTCCTATTGATCATGGCTTTCTCAAAAAGTTCTCTTCTTGTTCCTTATTGGTATGCAGTTTTCAGTTTTATTTTTATTGTTCCGCCAGTTATACTGGAAGAATATAACTA
>JACQPC010000095.1 GCA_016207695.1 Candidatus Doudnabacteria bacterium
CTAATTACTAATTTCTAAACCATGTTAATGCCCAAAAAAATTAAACATCGCAAGCACCATCGAGGAAGATCTTCTGGCAAGGCCATGGCCGGCAATTCGATTGCCTTTGGCAGCTTTGGGCTTAAGTCTTTGGAAAACAGCTGGGTTACGGCCAGACAAATTGAAGCAGCCAGGCGCGCGATGACCAGATATATCCAGCGCGGCGGCAAGATCTGGATTAGGATTTTTCCGGATAAGCCCGTGACTTTTCATGGCAATGAATCTCCGATGGGAACCGGCAAAGGAGCAGTGGATCATTTTGTGGCCGTAGTTCAGAAGGGCAGGGTTTTGTTTGAGATGGACGGCGTAACTTTGGACCAGGCTTCCGAAGCCATGCGCCTGGCTGCCCACAAACTTCCGGTAAAAACCAAATTTATTCAAAAAGAAGAGGCATAGAATATGACCATTAAAGAATTGCGCAATAAGGGAACTGGAGAACTTAATCGAATGCTTGCAAGTATGCGCGAGCAGGCGCGGGATTTGCGTTTCAAAATTTATTCCAAGGAAGTTAAGAACAATCACCAGTTAAAAGCCTTAAGAAAAGATATTGCCAGGATATTAACCTTATTGAATGAAAAACAATGACAGGTACTGTGATTTCCAACAAAATGAATAAAGCTGTGATTGTGAAGGTCGAGACTACTAAGATTCATCCGAAGTATCAGAAGCGATTTACAGTTTCAAAAAAGTATCCGGCACACAATGAATTGCCTGACATTAAAGTTGGCGATAAGGTTGTGATTGAGCCAAGCAAGCCGTATAGCAAGACAGTCCATTGGGAAGTAATTAGTAAAGAGTAAATAGTAAATAGATCATGATTCAGCTAAGAAGCAGGTTAAAAATTGCAGACAATACCGGAGCTCGCCAGATAGCGGTTTTCAGCGTGGCCGGCAAAAATCGCAGGCGCTGGGCACGCTTAGGCGACATTGTCACCGCCTCGGTGAAAATAGCTTCTCCCAAAGGGCAGGTTAAAAAGGGGGACAAGGTTTATGCCGTGATTGTGAGGACCCATAAAGAAGTCCGAAGAGATGATGGCTCTTACATTCGGTTTGACGATAATGCCGCAGTGTTGGTTAGCAAAGACAACAAAGAGCCCCGCGGCACGCGCGTTTTTGGGCCGATTCCACGGGAACTGCGGGATATGGGGTTTATCAAAATCATTTCCCTGGCCGAGGAGGTTATATGAACAAGCTAAATCTTAAAAAAGGCGATGAAGTAAAAGTAATGTCTGGCAAGGATAAGGGAAAAAGCGGGAAGATTTTGGATGTGTTTACCGATAATCGGCGAGTGGCGGTTGCGGGAGTGAATATCCGGGTGCGTTTTTCCAGACCCAAAAGACGCGGAGAAAAAGGCCAGCGCGTGGAGCTCCCAGCACCTTTATCGATTTCTAAGGTGGCTTTGATTTGTCCGAACTGCGGCAAAATTACGCGGGTTGCGCATGAAGTAAGCGAGCGAGGAATTTTTCGCAAGTGCAAAAAATGCGGCAAATTAATATGACTCTAAAAACGCTGTATAAAGAAAAAATAGTCCTGGATCTTCAAAAAGCCTTGGGTTTGAAAAACCAGATGGCCGTGCCTCGAATTGAGAAAGTTGTAATCAACGCTGGCGTCGGCAAAACCCTGAAGGATCCCAAGCTTCTGGAGAACATTATAGAAGATCTCAAAAAGATTACTGGCCAAGTTCCTGTTAAAACCTTGGCTAAAAAATCGATTGCCGGATTTAAGATCAGGCAAAACCAAGTGGTGGGGTTGATAACGACCTTGCGCGGGCCGCGGATGTATGATTTTTTGGAAAAACTGGTGAAGGTAGCATTGCCCAGGGTCCGCGATTTTAAAGGCTTGGATCCGAAAAGTTTCGACGGCAGAGGCAATTACAGCATTGGCTTTCGTGAACAGATAGTTTTTCCAGAGACCAGCAGGGAACATTTGGAGCACACTTTTGGCTTTGAAGTTAATATTCAGACTAATGCTCATGATGACAAGAAAGCACTGGCATTGCTAAAATCATTAGGGTTTCCTTTTAGAGAGGAATAACTATGAATTATCAATTATCAGTTTACAATTTACAATTAATTTTTAATAATCTTTGATCAATGATCATTGGTAATTAACTGATAAATTGATTATTGATAAATTGATAAATTAACTCATATGGCGACTAAAGCTCAAACAATTAAATCACTAAGATCACGGACTAAGCCTAAGTATTCAACCAGAGTGGTTAGGCGCTGTTGGCGCTGCGGCCGAAAAGGTGGATATATGAGGGAGTTTAATTTATGTCGCATTTGTTTCCGGGAACTGGCCTCAAACGGCGAAATTCCCGGAGTAGTTAAATCCTCCTGGTAAAAATATATGACTGATACAATCTCCGATATGCTAACAAGAATAAGAAACGCGCAAGCGGTCAAAAAGACCGAAGTTTTGATGCCATATTCAAATTTCAAGCACAACTTGGGAAAATTGTTGCTGGAAGAAGGCTGGATAAAATCAATTGATGTCAAGCAGGAAAAAAACCGCAAGTTTTTGTTAGTAGGGCTTAAGTATACACCTAACGGTGGACCAGCCATATCGGGCATTAAGCGCGTAAGCAAGCCTGGCCAAAGAATCTACAGCAAAAATAACCAAATCCCGCGGGTCTTAGGCGGGTTTGGGACCACGATTATTTCAACTAGCAGAGGGCTTATGACCGACAAAAAAGCCAGAACCAACAAAGTCGGCGGAGAGGTAATCTGCCAAATTTGGTAATGTAACTTTCAGCTCACCTTCTCCCTTGACGGGAGAAGGTGGCCGTAGGCCGGATGAGGGTGGTTTATCAGCTTAGACACCCCTCATCTGTCAGCGGCTAATCTAAATCCACAAACGCTGACATCTTCTCCCGCAAGGGGGGAAGAAAAAAAGAAGAATACTATGTCTAGAATAGGCAAAAAATTGATAATAATTCCTGACGGAGTTGCAGTCAATGTCAAAGACAAGCTCATTAAGGTTAAGGGCTCTTTGGGAGAGCTGTCCTTAGCCTTGCACCCTAAGGTTTCCGTGGTTCAGGATGATTCAGGGCTGAAAGTGACTGTCGAAAAGGAAAATAATAAGTTTCACCGCTCACTTTGGGGATTATATCGTTCCCTGATCAATAACATGGTCATGGGAGTGACAGAGGGTTTTACTAAAACATTGGAGATAAATGGCGTGGGATACAAAGCTTCTGCAAGCGGAAAGAAATTGCTTTTGAATGTGGGATACTCGCATCCGATAGAAATGGAGATTCCAAAAGAGCTTGAAGTTAAAGTTGAAAAAAATGTGATTACGATTAAGGGTGCGGACAAGCAGCAAGTTGGCCAGTTTGCCGCGGTAGTGCGATCCAAACGCGAGCCGGAGCCATATAAAGGCAAGGGGATCAAGTATGTTGACGAGATTATTCGTCGAAAAGCTGGCAAAGTGGTAAAGGCCGTTGGCGGAGGGAAATAAACATGCCCAGTAATACAATTTTCAGTTTTAGAAATGTCGGTTTAAATGTTAAATTAGAAGCAGCTGTATTTATTAAATTAGCATTGTTAATTAATTTTA
>JACQPC010000096.1 GCA_016207695.1 Candidatus Doudnabacteria bacterium
GTTTTAACCAATTTGGGTTTGCTGCCGGGAGCCTTAACTTTTAATGATTCTAATCGATATTCCGACCGGTGGGTGGATCTTAAGATTGAGTCAGACAGCCCGTGGCTTAAAAATATTGATTCGCTTTCGTTGCCGATTGCTCACGGAGAAGGAAAATATTACGCGGATAATAAAACTTTAAATACTTTAAAAAAGCAAAAGCAGATTGCCGCCACTTACTTTAAGGGCGAGATCTGCGCTTTGCAAAATCTTCCTGCCAACCCCAACGGCGCTTTGAACAATATTGCCGCTGTGTTGAATTACAACGGCCGGGTTTTTGGCCTTATGCCTCATCCGGAACGCGCCATTGCTTTTACTCATCTCCCCCATTGGACCTATCTTAAAGAAAAACATCGACGGGAAGGTAGTCCCCTTCCCAAAGAAGGCCCGGGCCTTCAGATTTTCCGAAACGCTGTTAGTTATTTCCACTAGTCGTTTCCTAGGGTATAATTTGAACTAAGGAGGAGGAAGCCACATGCGGCTAATCACGATTTCCGGCCCGCATGGGGCCGGAAAAGGAACGACGCAGGACGAACTACTGCCTTTATTCTCGGATCGCGTCCGTCGGATTACCCCGGTAACGACCCGCAAACCCCGAGACGGCGAGCAGCACGGGAGAGAGTATTACTTCATCGAGCCGGACGAGTTTCGTCGGCTACAAGCCGAGGGTGAACTCGTCTTCGAAGTCCCGATCCGGAATCATCATTCCGGAACCACCCGCAGTGAGCTGTTCCGCGAGGATAAGGCCGGGTTCATCGACATCGTGCCCCATGGCGCGCGGCAGCTCCGAGACCTAGTAGTCAATGCCGGCGGGCAGGCTTTGACCATCCTGCTTATAGCATGTCGGCAAGAGCGTTTTCATCGGATCCGCAGACGTCAGCCGGACCTGACCGGTGAGCAGATCTGGCGGATGCTGGACAACGATCCGGTTCCCGCCGACCCCGCGCTCTACCGCGACTTCGATCTATGCGTTGAGAACGGAGACGGCCAGTTCCAGCGCACACTCTCCATTGTCAAGCTTCACGTTGAGGAGTTCCTCAACGGCAACGACAAGGGACACTGAAGAGCCAGGTTGAATTCTCGCCTGGCTCTCCCACCTCATAATTTTTACAACATGAATGAACAAAAACCTAAAGTTGGTGTCGGTATAATGATACTGAAGGAAGAAAAAATCCTTCTCGCCCAACGAAAGAGTTCACATGGCGCTGGAGAATATGCTTTTCCTGGCGGGCATTTGGAGTATATGGAATCGTTTGAAGATTGCGTTAAGCGAGAAATTGCTGAAGAATGCGGGATTCAGATAAAAAATATTCGCTTTTTATTTTTAGCAAATCTTAAAAAATACGCGCCAAAACACTACGTCCACGTTGGTCTTGTTGCCGATTGGGCAGGAGGAGAACCGCAGATTTTGGAACCACAAAAAAGCGAAGAGTGGAATTGGTATTCGTTAGATCAATTACCCGATAATTTATTTGAAACTTGTCGGCTGTCAGTCGAAAGTTATCGCACTGGAAAAAATTATTTCGATGCCTAATGTAATTGGTATTGTTGGCGGCGGGCAACTTGGCCGGATGCTGACGCAGGCAGCGCACAATTTGGGCTTTCAGGTTTACGTGATCGATCCCACACCCCAAAGCCCGGCAGGACAAATTGCTGACAAACAACTGGTCGCGGATTTCAAGGACGAAAACGTCATTAGGCAGTTGGCCTCAATGGTTGATTTTTTAACTTTTGAAATTGAATTGGCCAATGCTGACATCCTAAACCAGCTTTCAAGCCTAGGAGTGAAAATCAATCCTGGCGCTGAAACCCTAAAAACCATCAAAGACAAGTTCCTGCAAAAACAGTTTTTGAAAGAGCAAAATATCCCGGTTGCAGATTTTATTTTAATTGAAGACCGCGACGGCCTAAACGAAGCAATCGAATATTTCGGTTATCCCTTTATATTAAAAGCGCGGTTTGACGCCTACGATGGGCGAGGTAATACCTTAATCAAGGGTCCAGAAGATATTCAGACTGGCCTAGCGAAACTTAAAGATCGATTGCTTTACGCTGAACGCTTTGTTCCGTTTATCAAAGAATTGGCAGTTGTTGCAACCCGTGGTTCAGATGGCCAAATCAGTACTTATCCGGTCGTGGAAACCATTCACAAGAACAATATTTGCCATATGGTATTAGCACCTGCCCCAGTCAGCGCTTTTGTGGCGGAGCAAGCAAATATCATTGCAGCCAAAACTTTGGAACATTTGCAAGGAGCAGGAGTCTTTGCCGTAGAAATGTTTTTAACCAAAGATGATAAGGTTCTGGTCAATGAAATAGCTCCTAGGGTGCACAATTCAGGCCATTTTAGCATTGAAGGAGCAGCTACTTCGCAGTTCGAACAGCATGTCAGAGCTATTACCGGATTGCCGCTCGGAGAAACCAAACTCAAACATCCGGCAGCGGTCATGATCAACATTCTAGGTGATCGAGTTGGCCCAGCCCAACCTTCGGGAACGGATAGGGCGCTTGCAATTGATGGCGTTTCCGTTCATATTTATGGTAAGCACGAGGTAAGACCAGAACGAAAAATGGGACACATCACTGCAACAGCACAAAATTTAGAACAGGCTCTAAAGAAAGCACAATTTGCCAGAGCACAAATAACTATATGAAATCAAAACCAACTGTGGGTATTATCATGGGTTCGGATTCGGACCTCATCGTAATGCAGGAAACAGCTAAAGTTTTGGAGGAATTTGCTGTTCCCTTTGAACTTACTGTGGTTTCAGCCCACCGAACGCCCGATCGGCTTTTCAACTATGCCATGACTGCCCAAACTCGCGGCATTAAAGTTATAATCGCCGGAGCTGGGGGTGCGGCCCATCTTCCGGGCATGACTGCTTCCATCACTTTCCTGCCGGTAATTGGCGTGCCAGTAAAATCCTCAACCATGAAAGGAATAGATTCACTGTTCTCAATTGTCCAAATGCCGCCAGGAATTCCCGTAGCCACAGTTGCCATCAATGGCGCAAAAAACGCCGGACTTTTGGCTGTAGAAATTTTGGCTTTAACGGATAAAAAACTAAGCAAAAAGATTCAGGCATATAAAAAAGGATTGAATAAACAGATAGTGAACAAGACCAAAAAGCTTGAAAATAGTGGTTTTAGAAAATACTTAAAGGAAATGGAAAAATAGACTGCTTCGCTACGCTCGCAGATTCGTCAGGTCATTCGACCCGACGCCCGATCGGATGATCTGGGCGAATTTGCGAGGAGCGAAGCGACGAAGCAATTTTGCCCATGAATAATGTCCTTGAGAAAACAGACTTCAAAAACCTCGGTCAGCGGAGGCAAGGCAAGGTCCGCGATGTCTATGAGCAAACAGATAAATTAATTCTTATAGCCACTGACCGCTATTCGGCATTTGATCGAAACTTAGCCCTGATTCCTTACAAAGGCCGGATGCTGACGCAAATCACCAATTTTTGGTTTGACCAAACTAAAGACATTATTGCCAATCATGTTTTTGGAAGCCCTGATCCCAATGTGATTGTTGCCAAAAAATGCAAAGTCTTGCCGATAGAAATAGTGCCACGGGCTTATATTAGCGGCGTTACCGGCACCGCGCTTTGGGTCATTTATCAAAATGGAAAACGTGATTTTGGCGATTTCATCCTTCCGGATGGCTTAAGAAAAAATCAAAAACTAGACCAAGTAGTGCTCACGCCTACCACCAAATCAGATGTTCATGACCAACCGATAAATTCTAAAGAAATCATAGAGCAAGGAATTATAGAGGAAAAACTTTGGAAACAAATTGAAGAAATATCGCTTAAGCTGTTTGCCCGTGGCCAAGAAATTGCAGCAAGCCGAGGTCTAATCTTGGTTGACACGAAATATGAATTTGGCTTGGATGAAAACGGAAATCTTACACTGATTGATGAAATCCATACGCCTGACTCTTCGCGCTACTGGCAGGTCGCCACTTACCAGCAAAAATTTGACCAAGGCCTTGAGCCAGAATACTTTGATAAGGAATTCTTGCGGCTGTGGTTTAAGGAAAACTGTGATCCTTATAAAGACGCTGTTCTGCCGCAAGCGCCAAAAGAGTTAGTGAACGAGCTTTCCAACCGATACATTCGCATATACGAACAGTTTACTGGCCAAAAATTTATTCCACAGGACAACGAACCGATCATTGAACGCATAGCAAAAAATCTGAAACCTTACCAAATACAATGAAAAGCGAATACGCCAAAGCCGGGGTTGACTATAATATTATGGAGCCATTTAAAATGGCCATGATAGAGGCTGGCAAAAAAACTTTGCACTTTCCCGAAAAGCGGAATGTTTTTGTGGTCAAGGAAGCCATCCACGCCCACGGCGCGGTGTTTGAATATAGAGGGGCATTGCCCCACATATGGTGTAAGACCCAGGAAGACTTAGGCAACAAAAACTGGATCGCGGAATGGATGTATCAAAACACAGGCAAAACTTACTATGATTCCATTGCGATTGATACCGCGTTAATTGTGGTCAATGATGTGATAGCGCAAGGCGCTATGCCCGTAGTGTTTACCGACCAATTGGAAGCGTCAGATAGTTCTTGGTATGGTGATGAAAAAAGGGCTAAAGATTTAGCAACAGGTTTTTTGAAAATTTGCGAAGAAGTCGGCATGGCTTTGCCTGCTGGGGAATCAGCATCAGTTAAGTATGTGGTCAACCCAAAGCCGCCTGTAAAACAGATCGCCACCTTATCAGGATCAGTCACTGGCATAATTGCGCCAAAAGATCATCTGATTACTGGACAAAAACTTCAGCCTGGCGACCATATTATAGGAGCTGCTTCATCTGGACTTCATGCGAATGGAATATCCTTAATTATAAAAAAAGCCTTAGAGTTGCCGGATCAATTTCTAACCAAATTGCCAAATGGAAAAACTTTAGGTGAGGAAGCTTTGATCCCTGCACGTGCATACGTCAAACTCATTGAGTCTCTGCAAGAAAATGATGTCGAAATCCATGCATTGCTACCTGGCACCGGCGATGGCGTGGGAAAAATTGCATTCGATCACCGCAGCTACACTTACCGGATTCAATCCTGGGTTAAAATTCCTCCTTTGATGGAATACTATCATAAGGAACTAAGAGTTGGGCTTAAAGATTGTCTTAAAACTTTCAACTGGGGCATAGGATATTATATTTTTCTGCCTGCCTCTGACGTTGAGCGCGCAATAAATATCGGCAAAACAACTGGCTATGAAATTTTTGATCTGGGTATAGTGGAGGAAGGAAAACGTCAAGTCATTTTTGAGCCGGAAAATATAACCTTAGGACCACCCGGGGAATAATTATGAATTCTCTTAGCGCCGTAAGTCCCATAGACGGGCGATACAGCAAATATACTGCGCCGCTGCAAAGTGTCTGCAGCGAAGCTGGTTTGATTCGCTATCGAATTATAATTGAAGGCGAATATTTCATCGCATTGTCAAATCTGGGCTTGCTGAAAGTTCGTAGATTTAAAGAAGATGAAGAAAAAAATATCCGCAATCAATATAATTTGTCGCTCGAAGACGCAGCAATAGTTCGGAAAATTGAACTGGAAGGCTATAAAAATATTAAAGCCACTGATCATGATGTTAAGGCCGTAGAATATTTCCTTAAGGACAAATTAGGCAATACAAGCCTTAAGGACAGTTTGGAGTGGATTCATTTTGGCTTAACTTCGGAGGACGTGGATAATCTTGCCAGGGGTCTTATGATGTCTGATGCCCTGAAGAGTGTTATTGTTCCCGCTCTTTCTAAAATCCTAGAAAAAATCGGCAAATTCGCCCAAGACTACAGGCAATTACCCATGCTTGCGCGCACTCACGGCCAACCGGCTTCACCTACCACTTTCGGTAAAGAGTTTATGGTTTTTTATTCCCGTTTGCAGCGACAGTTGCGGCAATTGCAACAACAGAAGATTCTGGTCAAACTAAGCGGGTCCACAGGAAACTTTAATGCCCATATCGCTGCTTATCCGGATGTGGATTGGGCCGGTTTTGTCAAAAATTTTGTTGCTCATTTAAATAATTTTAACAAAGCCAATCTTGAACTCAATCCCATTACCACGCAAGTTGAGCCAAATGATAGTTATGCTGAACTTTTTGATAATCTAAGACGAATCAACACGACTTTGATAAGTTTCGATCAGGATATTTGGCGTTACATCAGTGACGGCTGGATTAAGCAAAAAACGGTTGAGGGTGAAATTGGCTCTTCAACCATGCCACATAAAATTAATCCTTGGAAATTTGAAAACAGCGAAGGTAATTTGGGTTTGGCCAACGCTTTATTTGGTTTTTTCTCAACAAAGATGCCAATCTCAAGGTTGCAACGCGATCTTTCCGGATCAACCGTTGAGCGAAATTTCGGTGTTGCTCTTTCTCACAGTTTAATCGGATATTCATATTTGCTAATAGGCTTAGAAAAAATTGAAGTCAATGAGCAAAAAATCAAGGATGATTTGAACTCGCATCCAGAAGTCATTACCGAGGCTATTCAAACCATTTTGCGGCGTGAAGGAATGCCTGCTCCTTATGAGCAGCTAAAAAATCTGGCACGAGGAAAAACCTTAACCTTGGAAGACATTCATAGATTTATAGACTCTCTCGATGTTTCTGACGAAATAAAAAAAGAGCTCAAGCAATTCACTCCTCAAAATTATACAGGGTTGGCCGAGAGGCTGGCTGATCTAGAATAAAAAAATCGCCCTTAGGACGATTTTGGATTTAGAATCCTACGACATCATTAGTGTTTCCAGGTTTTTTTCAAACGCCGCGGTCGGAAATTACCCTTAATTTATTCCAAAAACAAAAGTAAATACATAACCACAATACCCAAGACAAACACCACCATCTGCATGGCCGCATTGCGGGCGCGCTCCTTGTGGATCTCGGGGATCAAATCAGCCATGGCGATATAGATAAAAGAGCCTATGCCCAAAGCAATCAGAATGGTGAGAAACAATTCCGTAGCGCCAAAAGCAATGGCAATTATAGCGCCTACCACCGCAGTAAGCCCGGAAAGCAAATTGAAAATTATGGCTTTGGTGGCACTCCATCCGGCGTAAATCAAAACTCCAAAATCGCCAATTTCCTGGGGTATCTCGTGCAATATGACCGCGACAGTCGTGACAATCCCCAGCTCAATGCTAACCAGGTAAGAGGCGCCAATAATCAGGCCGTCAATCAAATTATGCACCCCATCGCCGATAACATTTAACACTGCCACCGGATGCGGATGGGCGTGCTCGTGCTCATCCAAGGTGTCGCCATGATGGTGATGCCAGTGGATGTATCGCTCCAAAAAGAAAAACCCGATGATCGAAATCAATATCACCAAAGAAATCTTAAGATCAAAACTGCCCGACTCCACCAGTTCAGGTAAAAGGTGGATAAAGACATCACCGAGCAAAGCGCCGGCGGAAAAACTGATGAGAAAACTTAAAGTTTTGTTGCCAAACACCCGGTTTAAGCGCAGGGAAATAACAGCAGCCACAGAAATGAGGCTGACAACGATGACACTTATAATTGCGTAAAGGGAGGTAATACTCATACTCTTCTTTTCTAGCGCGAGGCGATTGCCGAGAGCGGCGTCGCGCAGGCCGGCTACATCCGGCCGAGCGTGAGGCGCAAATCGCGTAAGCGATTTGACGCCGTCCGATCGAGGCAATCGCCGAGTGCTATTTATTCTACCGGATTCGTTTGCTCCCGTCCACTCTTTAATTTCGTCACTGTGCACTGCCCGCCCCACAAACCTAGGCGATTTTCCCGCGCATAAGCTTCGGCGTCCGCAAACTTGGAAGCTTTGGAAATATCCGGCGGATATGGGTAAGCAAACGCGTAGCCTTGCTTAACCAGCTCTAAATTGACGAACGTTTCGTCTTCCAGATAAACAAAGCCTAACCACCGGCCATACAAGTCTTTGGCATCAATGTCCTTGTAAAACTTAATACTTTTGCCTTCGACAAGACTCTTATTTTTTTGTGCCGCTTCATGAGCAAAACACTGCACCGGCTTTCGCGGATCAAATTCCTCGGGCGTGTCTATGCCCACATAACGCAACCGCTCTCCATTGATCAGGGTGACTGTATCCCCGTCAATCGCCTGCATTACTGTGATTGGCACGCCCTGTTCAGCTTTGACGCTACGGTCAAAACTTACTCCAGCCACCTGCGGATAGACGCGGTGAATCCGCTCATTGTAAAAAATCCCAAGAAGTATTGCGGCAACTGCTGCCAGCAAATACAAAGCCTTATTTCTCATGCTCTCCGGAAAATAAACTTCCTTATCTCCTCCACCAAGACAATCGAGCTGGCCATCAGGATAATCAGCAGCCATTCCGACAAAGTCAAGGCAGTAGTGTGCAGATATTTTTGCATGAATGGATGGTAAACCGCGAACAGCTGCAACACAATCACGACAAGGGTTGAAATAAGCAGCACCGGATTGCCAAAAATGTTCGACCTAAAAATAGACTTAGTCTCATGCCGGCAGTTCCAGGCGTTAAACCACTGGAACACCGCCAGCGTGGTAAGCGCAATGGTCCAAGCCTTTACTATGTCCCCATTGAGGCTTATGACAAACATAATCAAAGAGCCGGCAATCATCGGGATTGCCATGACCAACATCCTTTGCGCCATTAGACTGTCCAATAGATACTTTTTGGGCTTAAAAAACCTGCTGTTCAAAAGCCCGTCTTCTTTAGGCTCAAGACCCAAAGACACGACCAAGAATCCGTCTGTGACAAAATTAAGCCAAATAATCTGCGAAGCCAAAACCGGCAAGGGATAGCCCAAAACCAGGGCAAAGACAATGGTGCCCAACTCGCCTAGGCTGGTGGAAAATAGATATAAGATAACTTTCTTAATAGTTTTGTAAATATTCCTGCCCTCGTCCATGGCCGCGGTAATATTGCCAAAATTATCATCCAAAAGCACGATATCCGAAGCCTCCTTGGCAACTTCAGTGCCGATCTTACCCATGGCCACGCCAAGATCCGCAGCCACCAGTGAGGGCGCGTCATTTACGCCATCCCCGGTCATGGCAATGATTTCACCTCTGGCTTTATATGCTTTGATGATCCGAAGCTTGTGCTCGGGTGTCACCCTGGCAAACACGGCAACCGCAGCAAGAGCAGCCGATAAATCTTCGTCATTCATCTGGTCAATATCAACTCCGGTAAGAACCCTGGTGACGGGTTTATAAATCCCCACTTCTTTGGCAATGCTTTGGGCAGTAATCTTGCTGTCTCCCGTAATCATTACAACCTTCATGCCTGCTGACTCAGCCTGCCTTACCGCTTCTTTGGCCTCCGGCCGGATGGTGTCCATGATGCCGATAAAGCCCAAAAAATTAAAATCTTTAATCTCATTGCTTTTAGGCCGCGTAACGACTCGCTTAAAGCCAATTCCAATCACCCGCAGACCCGAGCCGGACAATTGTTCATAAACAAGATTCAATTCCGCTTTTTCGATTTTGGACAAGGCGACAGCGTCAATCAAAACTTCTGGCGCGGCTAACAGAATCGAAACCAGCTTTCCATCTATTTTGTTAACCGCCAACTGATAGCGAAGCCGGTAGTCAAATGGAAATTCCTGAAGCCTGGGATTTGTCACCTCCAGCTCGTCTTTGTTAAGGCCAAACTTCTGCCCCAAACAAACCAAAGCCGCCTGCGTTGGATCGCCGTGGGCGACCCAAGCCTGCTGTTCTTCCGAAAGCGCGATCCTGGCGTTTGCCGAAAGTACTACCAGCCTAAGAAATGCGATCAGTCCGTGGTAATTTTGAACCGTTACCTCATTTCCTCCCAAAAGCATTTTCCCAACGGGGTTGTAGCCATCCCCGGTAACATCAAACATTTGCCCAGAAAAATAAATTCTGCGCACCACCATTTCGTTTTTGGTGATGGTGCCGGTTTTATCAAGCGCTAAGACCTTAGCCTGGCCCAGCGATTCCACGGCTTGCAATTTTTTGACCAAGGCGTTTTTTTTGGCCATGCGCCACACGCCGGCAGCCAACACCAAAGTCATGACAATCGGCAATCCTTCCGGAATAATCGAAACCGCCAAAGCCACCACCACCACAAACATCTCTTTGACCGATTTGTTCTGGATAAGGCCCAGCACAAACAATCCAATGCTAATAAGCGATACGGTCCAAATGATGACTTTGGACAAAAACGCGATGTCAGCTTTAAGCGGGCTGTCATCTTTTTCCCCCGCAATTTCCTTGGATACGCGGCCGATTTCGGTATTAACACCGGTGGCTGTGACAATGCCATGGCCAAGACCCGCCACCACATGCGTGCTTTTGAAAGCCATGTTTCTTTGGTCAGGCAGCGGAAGATTTCTGATTTTGATTGTCTCGGCAATTTTGTAAACCGGCTCGGACTCTCCAGTTAAGGAAGCTTCATCAATTCTTAAGTTATGCGATTCAATAATGCGCATATCAGCCGGCACTTTATCGCCCTCATTCAAAATCACCACATCGCCGACTACTAACTCTGTATCCGGAACAATAACCTCGTGGCCATCCCTAAGCACAGTGGCCTTGGTTTCCACAAACTTCTTGAGTGCTGCCAGAGTGTTTTGGGCTTTGCCTTCCTGTAAAGCGCCGACCAAGGCATTAAAGGTTAGAACCAAAAAAATAATGACCGCGTCAGCAACGTCCTGCAGAAAAAACACCACAACTGCCGCGGCCAAAAGAATGTAAATCAGCGGGCTTCGGAATTGCGAAAAAAAGATTGCCAAAAAAGACCGCGGCTTCTTTTCCGGCAGCTTGTTGGGACCCAATCTTTTAAGCCTGGCCACGGCTTCTTGGGAAGTAAGCCCCGTTTCTTCGGTTTTAACATTCAGCAGGACTTCTTTAGTGTTTATTTCATAGGCATTCAACATGCCTTCATTATAACAAAAGATTACAGTTTTTGTTTTCGCAAGAGTAAGGCGTTAAAAGCCACAATGATTGTGCTTACGGACATGAATACCGCGGCCAAGGCTGGCTGAAGCAGAATGCCTTTGAACGCAAGCCCTCCGGCAGCCAGCGGCAAGGCGACCAAATTGTAGCCCGTGGCCCAGAACAGGTTCTGGATCATTTTTCTATAAGTCAGCTGGGAAAGTTGGATGATTTTGGGAATGTCTCGTGGATCATTTTTAACCAGAATGATACCGGCGGATTCAATCGCCACATTGGTGCCAGCACCTATGGCGATTCCCAAGTCAGCTTGCGTTAAAGCAGGCGCGTCATTGACTCCATCGCCGACCATGGCGACTTTCTGCCCACGACTTTGCAAAACTTTGACTTTGTCAGCTTTCTGCTCTGACAACACGCGGGCAAAGTATTCATCAATCCCAAGTTCCTTGGAAACCCAAGAAGCTACGTCTTCCGAATCCCCGGTAATCATGGCGATTTTCAAGCCAGCGGACTTAAGCTCTTTGATGGCTTCCCTTGATTCTTGCCGAATCTGATCAGCTAGAGCAATGCTTCCGACATACTGTTTATCTTTGATCAAGTGAACCACGGTTTTGCCTTGCTTTTCCAATTCCGCAATCTGGTTTTTAAGATTTTCGGGAATTGATGCGCCCAGTTCCGTAAGCAATACTTCACTGCCGCTCAAAACTTCTTGGGCACTGACTGTGGCTTTGGCCCCTTTGCCTGGGATGGCCTGGAAGTTCTTGGGCTCAACCAGATTCAACTGGCGTTTTTTGGCCTCGGCCACGATCGCCTTGGCAATCGAGTGTTCAGAATGGCTGTTCACTGATGCAGCCAGACTCAAAATCTCTTCATCCGGCAATATGTCTGTGACTCCAAACTCACCTTGGGTCAAAGTGCCGGTTTTATCAAACAAGACAACGTCAACTTTGCGTGCCACTTCCAAAGCCAGCCGCTGTTTTATAAGCAAGCCATTACGCGCTGCCATAGTCGTGGAAATTGAAGCAACCAAAGGAACAGCCAAGCCCAAAGCGTGGGGGCAGGCAATCACCAATACCGCCACCAATCGCTCGGTGGCAAAAATTACTCCGGCTTGCGCCAAAAGCCAGGCTATAAAAGTGATAACACCCCCGGCTACGGCAATAATTGTGAGATAAAGCGCGGCGCGGTCAGAAAGAACTTGCAAGCGCGATTTGGAAGCCTGTGCTTCCGAAACCAAACGCATGACACCAGCCAAAAAAGTGCGCTCGCCGATTTGCGTCACCTTCACTTTCAAACTGCCGCTGCCATTGATTGAGCCTGCTATTACTTGATCTCCAGTTTTTTTCTCCACTGGCTTTGATTCTCCAGTCATCGGGGCTTCGTTAAGTTCAGAACTGCCCTCAATAATTTCACCGTCAGCAGGAATTTTGCCGCCGGGTTTAACTAGAATCAACTCGCCTTCCCGCAACGCAGAAATTGGCACGATTTCGGTTTCAATTTTGAATTTTGAATTGTCATTTTGACTTTTGACTTTTGCATTTTGAATTATTCTTTCCGCCGTGTCCGGAAGTAATTTAGCCAATTCCTTAAGCGCGCCTTGCGCTCCAGCAACCGCCCGCATCTCCAGCCAATGCCCCAAAAGCATGACTGTGATCAGAGAAGCCAGCTCCCAAAACAAAGTGTCAGGCTGCCCGCGCAGAACCTCAAAAACGCTGAACAGATAAGCGGCGGAAATGGCCAAAGCGATAAGCGTCATCATACCCGGCAATCTGCCGCGCAATTCCCGATAAGCTCCTGCCAAAAACACCCAGCCGCCGTAAAAAAACACGATTGAACCCAAGATTAACAAAAGCCAGTTGCCGTAAGCAACTTCTTGGAATGAAAAAAACACAATCGGGATTGTGAGTGTCAGGCTAACCCAGAACTTGCGCAAAAACATGGCCGTCGAATGCCCCGCATGTTTTCCAAAATTTTGATTTTTGATTTTTGATTTTTGAATTTTTACAAGGTTCATCCCACATTCCGGGCACATGCCAGGCTTATCCTGCCTGATTTCCGGATGCATGGGGCAA
>JACQPC010000097.1 GCA_016207695.1 Candidatus Doudnabacteria bacterium
CAATTAGTGCTGCCTTCTGACGAGCTTAAATCCTACGCGCATCCGAAAAAAATCAAACAAGCTTATCAAAAAGCCTTGAAGCAATATCCACCAGCTTGATGGACATCATCGAAACTGCTGATTTTAAAAAAGCTCTTAACAAGCTGCCAAAGGATATCCAGCGGCTTTATTACACTCAATCCCAGCGTTTTGCTGAAAACTGGAAAGATCCGCGATTGCATATTAAAAAAATCAAGGATTTAGAAAAGGCTTTTTCTTTCCGCATAACGAGAAGATATCGAGCCTTTTTCTATTTTCAAAATCCTGATACAACAATTTTTTTTACAATTGACCATCGTAAAGATGCTTACCGCAATATATGAAGCTTTAGCGTTGTCTAATTTAAACGCCTCACCTTAAGGTGAGGCGTTTATTCCAAATGCTAATTACTGCGCGGCTTCGGGCTTAAGAAGCGGCATGGGCATGGGATACATCTGATTGTCCAGAATCTCTTTGATAAGAGGCACTATCACGGATTTGCGGTAAGCCAATTCTTCTGGCGGATTTATGAGCGGAAAAACAAGAGACGGGATCAGCAGTTCCTGCGATTCATTATTTTTGTAATTCCACATTTTGATCAATTCGATGGTTGGCGCGCCCAATTCTATCTCTACAACTTTGCAAGTTTGAAAACTTGGAACAGGACGGCCCTCTGGAGTAACCGGCGGGCTTGAACATTCCGGCGGATAATAGCCATAAACACCGCCCCGCTCGGCGACTTTGATAATTTTCGCCGTGTCTGTTTCGGCATCATACGTGGAGGCCTGATAGCTTTGCGCGCTTAAATCATAAACCGATGATACCCGCTTATTCCTGATATCAACCCCAACCATCAGCCCAGTTTTGTTTCCCGATTCGTCCAAGACAACCTGCTCATTTATTTTAAGCGGATAGACCACCGTGATTATTTCCGGCAAATAGGGATAGCCCTGTTTTTTTGACAGTTCATAATACAGCTTCCATTCTCCCACTTCTGGAGCCGCGTAAGCCAGCAATGGCACGTTATGGGCTGACAAGAAATCATTGGCAATGCCGATCAAAGCCGCGTCATCCGGCACATCAGCGGGGGTTAAGGGAGTGAACGGCCTTGCCGGCACAGGACAGCTTATGCCTGATCCGCATTCGGAATATAATTCCGGCCAATATCCGTAGATACTGATACTGCCGTTCTGGACATCCACTGATACCGCATAGCCGTTATTACCCTCTTCAACAAAAGCTATGGACTGCAGCTTGGAATTGTTAAAGCTTCTTAGATTTATAAGGCCTACCCCTAAATTATTCAGTATCCCATTTAAGTCCGCGGAGATAGCATCTCCCCGCAAGCGTTTAAAAACCTGCCTTTTATCATTTGATAAATCCAAAGACTCACCCTTGTAGACATACTTGTAGTAAACAAACTCAGGCACTGGAGGCAATAAAGGGGAGGGTTGGTCCAAACCTGGTGTTGACGCAACACCTCCGCCACCTATGCCCACCGGAACTGCAGCTTTCTCTTCCGTGGCAGCCTGATCTTGTTTGCTGACTTCGGTTAGCTCTCCGAATGCCCGCTCACCGGCTGAAGTGATTTTTACGCCTGGAGAAAAAAAGCTTAGCTCATTGCCATTTCTGTTGTTGATAAAAAGCGTGGCAGCGATAACCACAATAAACACAGCTGCCAAGCTGCCGGCAAAACTTAGGCGCTTGAAAAAATCATGCCTAATTTCAACCAGTTTTTCCTTGACAGGAACAGCAGGTTCAGCATGCATCAACTGGTGCCTTAAGTTTTGGGCAAAAACTTGGTCAAACTTAGTATCCGGCCGCGCTTCCAAAATCCGACTGATAGCCGCAATAACTTGCTCCTCATGCTGTTGTAAGCTCGGATCAATCTGATACAACTCGCGCAAAATTTGCTCAATTTGATTGATCATACATTAATCCTTTCTTGCTGCAGCTTATGCATTATTCGGCTGAACGAAACCTTGCAGCTGGCTTCGCTCTTGCCTAAAATCGCTCCAATTTCGCGATAAGACAGGTTATCCCAAACTCTCATAATAACTATGTCCCTCTGCTGGGACGGAAGTTGTGAAAGATAATCTTGCACCTTTTCAAGTTTCATGGCCGTGTCTACATCCCGTTCGACGTTTGCATGCCCCGCAAGATCGAAACCATCCAAAATATCCGTCGTGGATTTAAAAGTCCGATAATGATCAATAACTGTGTTGCGGGCAATGCGGTGCAGCCAGGCCGAGAATGTGCCTGCGTCAAAATTAAAGCTGTTGATATTGGACAAGGCCTTGGTGAAAGTGACACTGGTCAAATCTTCCGCTGTTTCCTTGTGATGCGTGCGGTAATAAATAAAATTGTAAATCTTCAAAACATAACTGTCGTACAAAATGCCGAATGCCTGAAGATCGCCCCGCTGGCAGCTTTGAATGGCTAAATTTTCATTTTCCATGGATTTCAATGTAATTTACGAACTGAGAAAACGAAAGTAACAATAAGAAATTATTGTGCCAATAAATGGCTTTTCATCCAAAACATTCTTAAGATTGCTTAGATTTTTCCCATTTAGGATAATGACTTTAAGCTTAAGTTTCTCGGCCAGTTTTGAAGCCACGGGGTCAAAC
>JACQPC010000007.1 GCA_016207695.1 Candidatus Doudnabacteria bacterium
GAACTGGAGCGCAAAAAATAATTTGGATAAAACTATTCGCATGACTGTCGAGTGGTATCAAAACAACCAGGACTGGTGGCAGAAGATCAAAAAAAGCGAAGAGTATCAAGATTATTATCAGAGGCAGTATAGTAAATAGATTGCTTCGTCGGCCTTCGGCCTCCTCGCAAATGCGCATCTGCGAGCGACCCCGACAAAAGTCGGGGGAGCGCGGCAGTCTAACCCAAGCAATATGCAATCAGACAAGGTCCATCTAGAGCCGGCAAAAAAAATGCAGACCAAAGACCATTCAGGCAAAGAGAATGGCTGGCTTGTGGAAATGTTTAAGAGTAAAGATGGCAGTAAGACCGAAGTTTATCTTTCGACCGCTTTGCCTGGCGCATTTAAGGGATACCACTTGCATAGAGTTCGCGCCGCTCGTTATGTTTGCCTGAAAGGAAAAATGAGAATTATTACTTATGAAAGGGAAGGCAACAAGTGGGTCAGATCGGAAAATATTTTGGACGCTTCAGTTCCACAACGTTTGTTTATCCCCAAAAACGTGGCCACAGGCCTGGAAAACATCGGCGACGAGGAGGGCTGGCTTATCAATTATCCGGATCCTCCTTATGATCCGGAACTGAAAGACGAGCAGGTGGAATATACCCAAGAGGAATTAGAACAAGGCATTGTGAAATGAAAGTTTTGATTCTTGGAAGCAAAGGTAATCTCGGGCCGGAATTGGGGAGGGTTTATAAAGCGGTTAAGCCGACGCTGTGGGACAGGGAAGAACTGGATATAACTGATGAGGCCGCTGTTATGGAAAAAACCTCCCAGCTTAAGCCGGATGTGGTTTTTAATTGCGCGGCTTATAATGCCGTGGATAAGTCCGAGGAAGAGCGTTTAGTTGCGGAAAATATCAACGGTACTGCTGTCGGTTTTGTCGCCCGAGCTTGCTATGCGGTTGGTGCGATCCTGGTTCACTTCAGCAGCAATTATGTATTTGATGGAACTAATCCGGAAGGATACAATGAAGATGATCTGCCCAATCCCATCAATGCTTACGGCAAGTCAAAGCTGATGGGTGAAATGGAGCTTGTCAGAAATTGCGAGAAATATTATTTGGTTCGAACCGCATGGCTTTATGGAGGACAGGGGACCGGAAAGAAAAGTTTTGTGGATTTAATGCTTAAGAAAGCCGAAAAAGACGAAAGTATCAACGCAATTGACGATGAGTTCGGCAACCCGACATATCTGGTGGATTTGGCGCAAGCCGTGGCTGCCCTTATAGAACAAAAGAAGCCGTTTGGCATTTATCACTTAATTAATTCCGGGCAGGCCAGCTGGTATGATTGGGGCAATGAAATTTTTGCAGTTCGGGAAATTGCCGCCAGTCTGGCGGCAATTTCCGCCGCAGACGCGGATGTTATATGGAAGCGCGCAGCAAAAAGACCAAAATATGGCATTTTGAACAACACTAAGTTCATCGAGCTTAGGCCCTGGGCCGAGGCATTGAAGGAATATCTTTCATGAAAGGGGTAATTTTAGCAGGCGGCAAGGCAACTAGGTTGCGGCCATTAACTTATGTCACAAATAAGCATCTTTTGCCTATTTATAACAAGCCCATGATTTATTATCCGCTGGAGTCAATGGTGCGGGCGGGAATAAAAGATGTTTTGATGATCACTGGTCCTGACCATGCCGGGCATTTCTTGAACCTCCTGCGGTCTGGAGGAGATTTTAGGCTTAAGCTAGCTTATGAAATTCAAGATGAAGCCGGAGGGCTGTCGCAGGCCGTGAGTTTGGCCCGATCCTTTGCGGATAATGAAAAAATTTTGGTCATTTTGGGCGATAATATTTTTACCCATGATTTATCCGGCGCGGTAGCGGATTTTGAGAAACAGGGAAGAGGTGCTAAAATTTTTGCCAAACCAATGAACAATGCCCAGCAGTATGGAGTGATCGAAATTGATAAAAGTGGGAAAGTCATATCAATTGAAGAAAAACCAAAACAGCCCAAAAGCAATTTAGTCCAGACTGGGATTTACATGTATGATGACCAAGTTTTTGATTTTATTGATCAGCTTAAACCTTCAACTCGTGGGGAATTGGAAATTACGGATCTGAATAATCTTTATCTGAAGCAGGGAACTTTAACCTGCGAGGTTATGTCAGGGTGGTGGGTGGATGCCGGGACATCTTTTGCTGAGCTGCTTCGCGCCAATAACCAAGTTGCAGAAGAAATAAAAAAGCAAGAAAAATGATCTCCGAAGCTTTGGGTTTTAAACCTTTGATGGGAGAGCGCAAGCAAAAAATGCTATCAACCCTGATAGTCAGTTTTGGCGCATTTTTTGGCTTCGAGGCTTTAAGCTATATTCTTGAGATTTACCAGCTGAAAACCTACGCTTATGTGGCGATTTATGTTTATCTCTTTCATATCTTCTGGCTGACTTTTTTGTTTGACTTGCACTTTAAAAACCGCGGAGTTTTGACAGCGAACTTAGACTACAAAGGATTCGCATTGCTTAGGAATGCGCTTAAGATGCGATTTGAGCATGTGTTTACCTGGAAATATTACCGGCACTATCAGAATTACCTGATTTTGCCAGGTCTTCTGTATTGGTCGATTGCAATTTTGCTGTTTCTCAATCCCTTCAAGCCGCTGCTTAAGCAAATTATCATTGTTTTGGGCAGCATCTGCATGATGGTGGCATATTGGTATATGAAGGAGTTTTTCAGCCGGCGCCTGGAAGCCCACGAGCTGGGCATCAAAGTTTTGGCGTTTGTCAAAATTTTTGCTGCATTTTTTATCTACAGCGCGATTTTTGGCCTGACTGGGTTTTTTAATCTCGGCATTTGGTTTGCAGTCCCGGCCATATTTGCCACAACCTTTCTCTTAGTTTACCAAGCGCTGTTTCAGCACAAATTTTTGTCTTTTGACATTTATTTTAAGATTTTGGGCATTAGC
>JACQPC010000101.1 GCA_016207695.1 Candidatus Doudnabacteria bacterium
AGCCAGCCTTTGTCGCGTGCGGCCCCATAGCCGCCAGCTTCCAATAACTTATCCCATGCAATAACCTCGGCCTTGATAAAGCCTTTTTCAAAATCTGTATGGATCACGCCAGCTGCGGCAGGTGCTTTCGTTCCTTTGACAATGGTCCAGGCTTTGGTTTCTTTGGGCCCAGCAGTTAAAAAGGTTATAAGGTTCAAAAGTTTAAAAGCGGCATGAGCCAGCCGATCCAAGCCAGACTCATTGATCCCTAACTCTTTCATGTATTCTGTCCGTTCTTCATCTTTAAGTTCAGCAAGTTCAGATTCTATTTTGACATCTATAGGGATTAGTGGTTTAAACATAAAATCGACGATTGTCGATTTTATGTTACCAGAAGTATTAGCCACATAAAGTATTGGTTTCATGGTCAAAAGTTGCAGCTGATTGACTAATTTCAACGGCTCCCTGCCCGCCGAAGCTTTAGCGAAGGCGGGATCCGTCAGTTGAGCCGTTTGAGCCAGCTTGCCCTCTTCGAGCGCGGCTTTGACTTTTTCCAAAGCGTCTTTCAGCATAATCGCTTCTTTATCCCCTGACTTAACTTCTCGCGCTAAACTTTCCAGCCGTTTGTTGACTGTGGTCAAATCAGCCAGCATCAATTCCATATTGATAACCTCAATGTCGCGGGCAGGGTCAACTTTTCCGTCCACGTGAATAATATCCTTGTTTTCGAAAAATCGGACGACCTGGACAATCGCGTCAACCTCCCGGATGTGGGATAAGAATTGATTGCCTAATCCCGCGCCTCCCGAAGCGCCCTTCACCAGGCCGGCAATGTCCACAAACTCAATGCTGGTTGGCACGATCTTTTCTGATTTTTCTAAGCGTGCCAGCTTTTCCAGCCGCTCGTCCGGCACAGCCACCACGCCCACATTGGGATCAATGGTGGTAAACGGAAAATTGGAAGCCGCGGCCGCCTGCTTGGTTAAAGCGTTAAATAGGGTACTCTTGCCTACATTAGGTAAACCAACTATGCCTACGGAGAAAGACATGATTTAGGAAATCAGTTTGCGCTTGTCGTCCTCAAGCATTTGAATTAAGTCCTTGATGGCTTGCTGCTCTTGGAGATTTTTGGTTTGAGTCAAGGAAAACTGCAGGCTTTTAATAATTCGGTCCAGGGTGTAAATCGCCAGTTCCGGATGATGCGCTAGGTCATGGTCTTGGGAATAGGTCTCAACTTGATTGCGTTTATAAGCGACAAAGGCTTTGGGAATGGATTTGCCTTCAACTGACACAAACGGCCTTAGCGCCACTTCTCTCATTTTTTCCGCAAGCAGGCGGTCGTCTTCCGCCATGGTTATTTGCAAAGCAATGGCCGGTTTTCTGGTTTTGCCCTTAAGATAAGAGACCGCGTCTATTTTCGGGTGAGTTTGGATATCCGCAATGCCTGAATCTTCCTCTCGAGTTGAAAGTCTGGCATCAAGAGCGGAAGTTTTTTGGTTTAAGATATCAATAGCCAAATTTTCGGCCAAAAAAGCCCTCTCCTCGATTTCCGCCTCGGATGGTTTTTCCAACCTCTGGATGTAGCGATCTTCCATTGTCCCCGGTCTCATATATTTATGCTAATTATACTATAAAGCTTTATTTTCTGCTAAAATATTGCTGCTATGAAAATTACAAATATTAAGACTCTAAAGAAAAAGGATCTAATTGTTTTTGACCTTGACGGGACTATCGTTGAGACCAAATCCCCCATGGATAAAGAAATGTCCGAGTTAATCAATAAGCTACTGCTAAAGTATCGGGTGGCGGTGATAGGCGGGGGTAAATACCAGGTTTTCAAAGAACTTTTCATCCATCGGCTTAATTCCTCCAAAGAGTCATTGAAGCATTTATCTCTATTTCCAACGACTTCCACTTCTTTTTACAGATATCATAATGGCTGGAAAAAAGTTTATGTGATCAATCTTTCAAAATCAGAAGTTAAAAGAATAATTAAAGCTTTTAAAGAAGTTTTTAATGAGATTGGCTATCAGCATCCAAAGAAAACCTATGGCAAACTGATAGAAAATAGGGATACCCAAGTAACTTTTTCTGTTTTTGGCCAGGATATAGTCAAGGTCTTGGGAAAAAAAGGAGTTCGTATGAAAGAGCAGTGGAAAAAAGAGCATACGCCGATCAAAATGAAAATTACCCGATTGATGGCCAAGCGTCTGCCCGATTTGGAAGTTAGGGCAGCGGGCTTTACCTCTATTGATGTGACCAAAAAGGGAATTGATAAAGCCTATGGCATCAAGCAGATAAAAAAGCACCTGAAAGTCCCAGTGCGGGACATGGTATTCATTGGAGACGCGATTTATCCGGGCGGCAATGATTACGCCGTGGTAAGAACCGGAGTTGATTATATTCCGGTAGCCGGCCCCAAAGAAGCAAAAAAAATCATCAGAGGACTTATATCGAAAAAATAGGCAAATAAAGAAACTGACCTCTGCGCTTACATGAGGGACGTAGAGGTCGTTTCAATTGTCGGCGGGACGAGCAGAGGCTCGCAGGACTGCGGCGCTTAGGCCGCGGCCGTGGCTCGCTGGCGCTGGAAGTACTCGCGGCGCGATTCCATCGGATCCGGAAGCGCGGTGTATTCCTGAAATTCCTTGACTTCCAGCACGCCGGGCAGGTTGCGCAACAGAACCAGGTCGCTGTCTCCCCGGAAGTCATCGATCCGGATGTTCAGGGAACAGCGGGTCGGGTCATAGTCACTGATGGCAGCGGGCAGGATGGCCCATCGGGCGAACAGTGTGTTGATCCCGAGGGCGGACAGGCGGAGAAATTCCGCCGCCTTCTCGTCTCGGAATTTGAGGTAAACTAACGCACGCCTTTCTTTTGCCGACATATGTTCCTCCTACGGAAACGAGGTGAACGAAAGCCTAACCGATTATAAAAAGCCACCAAAAGTGACTTTCTATAACAGACCAACTTTTTCTTTGACCTCTGCAAGAGTTGCTTGGGCAGTTTTTTGAGCTTTTTGTGCACCGAGCCTAAGCGCTTCTTGAATTTTTTTGGGATTGTTCATCAGGTTTTTTTTCTTTTCCCTGAACTCGGCAAAGTGTTCGGCAATGATTTCAGAAAGCCTGACTTTGAGCTCTGAATACTTGATGCTGTTATGTTTTTGTTGTTTTAAAAAGTGTTCATAGGTGGATTTATCCGCAAAGTGCTCGAGTATCAAAAAAAGATTTTTAACTCCCGCGGATTCTTTAGTGGCATCCGTGGCAGTGGGAGCTTTCTTAAGCTTGCGCAGGATTTCAGCCGGAGAATCATCCAGGAAAAGAGCGCCGTCGTCTCCTGCTTGCCCCGCACCGAACTTGTTCTGGTGCGGGGTTTTGCTCATTTTTTTGGTGGGGTCAGTCAGGCTCATGATGCGCAAGGGTTTGCGCAGATAAGTTTGCGGTTCAGGAAAAGTCTGCCCAAAGCGGTTGTTGAATCTGCGGGCAACAGTGCGCGCCAGCTCCACATGCTGGGTTTGGTCATCACCCACAGGCACGGCTGTTGGTTTGTAAATCAAAATGTCCGCTGCCATCAAGGTTGGGTAAGTCAAAAGCCCGGCATTGATGCTTTCCTTGTGCTGGTCGGATTTCTCCTTAAATTGCGTCATCCGGTTTAGTTCGCCGAGAGAGGTGAGACAATTAAATATCCAGCCAAGTTCCGCGTGTTCCAACACATGGTTTTGCAAGAAGAAAGTGGACTTCTTAGGATCTATGCCAGCAGCCAGATAATCAGCTGCCACTTCCAGGGTATTTTGGGATAACTCTTTGGGCTCAAACGGGGTAGTGATAGCGTGCAGGTCAGCAATAAAAAAGAAGCAGTCCGCCTTCGCTGAAGCTTCGGCGGACAAGTTGCCCGTGCCATTTTGCAGATCCACAAACTGCTTTAAAGCCCCTAAATAGTTGCCAATATGGAGCTTGCCGGAAGCTCTGATTCCCGACAAAATTGTCTGTTTCTGATGACTCATGATAGGTAAAGGTATTATACTGCGAGCATTAAAAAAGAGCCAGTTTAAAAAAATCCGAAATTCGAATATAGAAATCCTAAACAATATCTAATTTTTAAATTTAAAATGACCAAAACCTGTTTTGAATTTCAGATTTCGGTCATTTGAATTTGTTTAGAATTTAGTGCTTCGTGCTTCGAATTTATACCTCAATCACCACTGGCAAGATCATGGGTCTTCTTTCAGTTCGTTGATACAGGAACTCACCGATTTGGTCGCGGACTTCGGAGCGGATATAGGCCCAGTTTGGTTCTTTGGGGACTCTACCGCCGTTTTTGGTTTCCACTACCTTGCGCACCTCATGCTTAACTTCCTTAAGCAAATCTTCGGAGCCCTTCATGTAGATGAAGCCGCGGGAGATAATATCCGGCTGACCGGTGAGTTTCCCGCTTTTGCGGTCAATGGTCATGATCACCACGAACATCCCGTCCTTGCTCATGACCTGCCGGTCGCGCAGCACCACTTCTCCGACATCGCCAACGCCCAGGCCATCCACGAAAACGTAGCCGGTCGGTATTTTGGCCTCTGCGACCTTGGCGCCGCTTGCGGACAATTCAAGCATTTGTCCACTTTCCAGAATGTAAATATTTTCATCGGGAATGCCGACATTGCGCGCCAAATCCGCGTGCGCTACCAACATGTGGTGCTCGCCGTGGATCGGCATGAAGTATTTCGGCTTGGTTAAAGAAATCATCAGTTTCAAATCTTCCTGATAGGCATGGCCGGAAGTATGGATGTCCAGGATTTTTTGGTAGAGGACCTTTGCCCCAAGTCTGGCCAGGTTGGAAAGCACGGCCGAAATGGAGCGCTCGTTGCCCGGAATAGGGGAGGCGGACACGACCACCGTGTCGCCCTTTTTGATTTCAATGGTCTTATGCTCGCTCCTGGCAATCCGGGCCAGCTGGGCCGCTTCTTCACCTTGCGAGCCGGTGACCAAATAGACCACCTGGCTGTCCGGCAATTTGCGGGCCTGTTCAGTTTTGATGATCATTCCTTTGGCTGGCAGATTCAGGTATCCGGCCGACAGGCAGATCTCGACATTGTTTACCAAAGAACGGCCGGTAATCACAACTTTTCTATTGCTTTTATGGGCTGAATTCAGCACTTGCTGGACCCTGGAAACGGAAGTCGAGAACGTGGAAAAAATTACTCTTCCCTTTGCTTCAAATAAAATCCTATCAATAGTTTCACCCAGTGTTTTTTCTGATAGCGAATATCCGGGTTTTTCTGCATTGGTCGAGTCAGACATCAAAAGTGCCACCCCCTCGCCGCCGAATTTTGCTAATTTGTCGAATTCCGTGGGGCGCCCGTCTACCGGGGTGTGATCAAACTTCCAGTCAGTGGCGTAAACAAAAAGCCCGGCCGGAGTGTTGATGGCCAAACCCACGCCATCCGGGATGCTGTGATTAAGCCGGAAGAATCTGATTCGGAAATTGCCTAAAGTCAGCACGTCGTCCTTATTCAGTTCGTGAATCTGGGAGCGGCCGAGCAGATGGAATTCTTCCAGCCGTTTTTTAATAAATTCGCCGGATAATTTCATGGTGTAAATTGGCGGGTCGCCGATTTTGGGCATAATGTAAGGAATGGCGCCGATGTGGTCCAAGTGGCCGTGAGTGATAATAACACCGCGGATCCGCTTTTTATTTTCTTCCAAATATTTGGTATTTGGTATTATATAATCGATTCCCGGCATTGTTTCGTCAGGGAAGCCCAAGCCCATATCCACGACCAAAATATCATCGCCATACTCAAATATGGTCATGTTTTCGCCGACTTCCTCAATGCCGCCTAAAGGAATAACTTTAAGGGTGGTTTTGGAATCAGTTCTTAGATTTTGTGTTTGTGTTCGTTCGCGCACCTGCGCGCCTGTTCTTCGAAACATCATTTCGAAAAATTGTCCTTTCTTGTATTAAAAGTAGGCTGATTGGTCAGGGCTTAACCGCTGGGCCAAAGCAACCGAATTAACACAACACAAACAAAAACTAAGCTTTCGGTCTGTATTCTGTTAATTTACCCCAGTATATCAACTTCGATAAATGGTCTATCCACTTTTGCAACTAAAAGATTAACTGGTAATTTAACGCCCGATAAACGATCAGACTTTGATAAGTCCGACCATTTAAACGCAAAAGTGATCGAAGTTGTATTACTGGGTCCGCCTAAAGCGGCATGAAGTAAACGTATTATAAGTATATACCTTTTTGGGTTTTATGTCAATGGTTCTTCTTCCACGGCAAGTTTTTGATCAGCGGGAAAAAGATGTCTTCGGAAAGCGGCACTTCCAGAGAAGAATAGCGTTTGCGGGGTTTAAAGGCTTTGTTGGCAAACTGGACAAAGTCGAGTTTCGTGATTAGGCAAAGCGGGGTTTTTTCCGCTCCTTCGCCCATGGCCAGCTTGGCGGCTGCGGCCAGCCCATCCACGATATTAGCCTGGGTAAAGCGGAAGCGTTTGCCGAACAAATCTTTTTGACCGCGGTAATCGTAAATCGGGTTAAATCCAAAATAGCCCAGAGAAATGCCAAAGGTTCCGCGGCGCAGAGGTATGGAGTGGGAATCTACAATAATCACCCCGAAATTTTTTGCGCCATATTCCTTCCTGATCCAATCATAGATTTTTCTAGCGCTTTTATAAGCATTAATCGGCCAGAGGATATAAAAACCGTGAGCGTTGCTTTCATCAATTCCGGCCGAGCGGATGAGAAGATTGTTTTTGAGCGTATGGGTTGCTCGCGTGTGCTTGGGGTAAGACCAGACCAAAAACTTATCTGCTTCCTGTTCGATCAGTTTTTGCTTTTCGATGGAATTTCTCGGGATACAGCGGCCTTCCCAGATGGAAACCACTTTGGAAGCGATGACCAGCACCGAATGTTCCGGGATTTTTTTGATTGAGGATTTTATGACCTGCGGCAAATCGTCCTGCGGCGGTTTTAGAATCCTTGTTTTAATGGGTTTGACGATCATGAAAAATTTTACTATTCTTTATGGACGAAATTGGGCACGTGGCGGAACTGGCATACGCGCACGCTTCAGGAGCGTGTAGCCGCAAGGCTGTGAGAGTTCAAATCTCTCCGTGCCCACCAAAAAAGACAGCAATGGCTGTCTTATTTCGTTTCAGTATACCAATTCTTAACGTCCAAGAAGCGCTCGGAAGGATGAATAATTGTCTCCAAATCAATGCCCTTAAGCTTCGGGGGCGTATTGTAAACGTAAATAGCGCTGTTTAAGAAAATGGCAGGGAGCTGGTCTAAGACAATCAGCTGGAATTGCTGATAGTTTTTGGCTCGGACATTCACATCATTGGTCTGCCTGGCGGTAGTCAAAAGTTTGTCCACCTCGGCATTGGAAAAGCCAGACAAATTCAGCCCGGGATCGCGCGACTGCGATGAATGCCAGAATGCGAACGGGTCAGGGTCAGGGCCGGTGTTTTCCGCAAACAGCAAGGCTTCAAAATTTCTGGGCCTGATGTACTGCTGTTCCAGTTCGTTCGCGGAAACGATGACCAGATTGACCTGTGCGCCTAGCGCTTCCCACTGGCTTTCCAAAACTTGAGCGGTTTTGACATTCAACACGAAGTTATTGGTGGCTAGATTGATTTCCAAGGGGCGCTTGTTTTTTACTCGGATATTGGTGGTAGGATCCAAAGCCCAGCCGCCCCGGTTAAGGATATCAATAGCTTCCGTAAGACTATTATGAGTTCTTGTTTCCACTTCTGGATTGTAGCCTAAGTTGCCAACAAGAATCGGGCCATAGGTTTCCTTAGAAAATCCCATATAAACTTCGTCCACGATTTTTTTGCGATCTGTGGTCAGCCACAAAGCCTGCCTTACCGCCTTGTCGGCAAGCACGGGATTTTTGAGGTTGAAAAATACAGCTTCATACTGGGGTAGATTGATGCGATACTGGCTTGAACGCTCGGAATCTTCAACGAAGGTTTTTTTATCGAAGGGTACGTAGCCGATATTGGCAATGTCCTTGCCGTGAAAAGCCGCCACCAATTGGTCATTGTCATCGTAAAACTTGAAGGTCATGCGGTTTAAGTAGGGGCGGCCTTCGTGGTAAAAATCATTGGCTTTAAGCGTCAATGATTTGATCGTACCGTCAGAAGTTTTTTTGATTTCTCTAATTGAAAAAGGGCCGGAGCCAACAGGCTTAAGATTATTGTCGGAAAGCCGGAAGCCATTGGGAGTCAGGCCTTCCCAAACATGTTTGGGCAAAATACCCAGAGTAAAGTTAGTCAAAAAAGATGCCGAAACTTCGCGCAAGGTTAACTTTACTGTAAGATCGTCAATTTTTTCTACCTTAACTCTGGCCCAGTTGGCCCGCAGCGGCGATTCATAATCAGGATTTTGGATGACATTGATAGTAAACACCACATCATCAGCCAAAAGCGGCTTGCCATCCTGCCATTTAAGATTCGGTTTTAGTTTAATGGTATAGGTTTTTTGGTCAGCGGAAACCTCTGGCAGGCTTTCGGCCAAATCCGGCACCAGATTTAAATCTTTGTCGAATTTCAATAGCTGGGCAAACATGACTTTGGTAAGATCGCTGTCAATGCTGCTGGCGGAGGCGTAAACCGGATTGATAAAACGTGGCTGGCCAACTAATCCCTCGGTAATTTCGCCGCCATAGCCCGGCCCGTTGCTAAAGCCGGCCCTTGTTGTCAGAAGCAGGATTACGGCAATAAAAAATAGTCCGCCTAAGCCGACTATTGCAATTAAATCTTTTTTCTGGAACGCCTCAAAGGTCGATAAAATTTGTGAGCGGGAAAGTTTTGGCAAAAGCCGCAAGCCTTGATAGGCTTTGATGCCAAAGTTTTTGAGTTTCAATAACCAATTTCTTATCATTTAAAAAGCAAAACAGCGATGCTTAAGCCGACAAAAATTACGGCCAGGACGATGGTAAAATAGTGCAAGCCGCGAGCCAGCCCGCGGCGGGATCTGTAAACTGACCCCTCACCGCCGAAGACTGTGGAAAGGCCGCCTTCCCGCTGCTGCATTAGAATGCTGATAACCAGCAAAACATCAACCGCAATCAGGACAAAAACCAGCAAGTCTTTAATATTCTGCATGATTTATTTGGATAAAATTGACCCAATCATTTTGCCAGAAAATCGATTTGGTGTCAAAGGCTGGCTTTTATTTTTTCGGCCAGACGCTTCCCTACGATATTCCGAAGTTCTGTCAGGCTGGCGCTGCGAATCTTAGCTATTGATCCGAAAGTTTCAAGCAATTTTTTCTTTTTGGCAGCTCCAATGCCTGTGATTTGGTCAAGAGCGGATAAAGCCATGGACTTGCTGCGGAGCTTGCGGTGGTAAGTTACTGCGAATCGATGAGCCTCGTCCCTGATGCGCTGGAGCAGGAAGAGAGTAATGGAATTTTTGGGCAAAATGAGAGGATTTTTTTTGCCAGGGACGTAAATTTCTTCAAGTCTTTTGGCGATTGCAATAATTGGAATTTGTTTGGAAATTGGAAATTGGAAATTGGAAATTGCCGCGACAGCGGCATTCAGTTGTCCTTTGCCGCCATCAATAAGGATTAAATCGGGTATTGGCCATGGCTTGTTGTCATTCTGAGGCGAAGCCGAAGAATCTGATGACAGATCCTTCACTTCGTTCAGGATGACACTTCGGCGAAACCTTCTTTCCAGAATCTCGCGCATCATCGCGTAATCATCCGGAGTCTGCTTGCGATTGATTTTAAATCTCCGATAATCTTCTTTCTTTGGCCGGCCGTAGTCAAATACCACCATAGATCCTGTTGGATTTGTGCCTTGAATGTTTGAGATGTCAAAGGCCTCGATTCTTCCCGGCAGGTCTTTGAGGTTGAGAACGCGCTGCAATTCTTTAAGAGACGAAAGCAAGCGGGCTTCCTCCAAAAGTTTCTTATTCGATTGGGATTCTAGGTATTGCTTGGCGTTTTCTGTCCCGAGTTTTATTAATTGCAGTTTTGGCCCGCGGGCAGGGACGAGGATTTTGAGTTTTTTGTCATTCCGGGCTTGATCCGGAATCCATGCGGCTGGATCCTGAAACAAGTTCAGGATGACACCTGGCGGAAGTAAAATTTCTTTTGGTTTGTCAGAAGCCTCCAAATAATATCTTGGCAAAAACTCGGCCAGGATTTCTTGGCCAGTCGCCCCATTGGTATTTTCCAAAATAAAGTTTTCTTTTCTCGTCAGTTTTCCTTCTCGGATGATAAACAAATTAATTGCGGCCATGCCGTCCTGGTATAGTGAAAAGACGTCTTGGTCGATTTTCCTCGGATAAACCAGCTTTTGCCGCTCGAGTATACGGTTGAGCGCAAAAATCTGGTCGCGGACTTTGGCCGCTTTTTCGAATTTTTTCGCTGCCGCATAAGTTTTCATTTGTGTTTGCAAATCTTTCAGCACCTCGCCCTGTCTGCCCGCAAGAAATTTGATCAGCTTGCCGATATAATTTTGCCGATAGTCATCTAGTGAGATTTTGCCAATGCAAACGCCTGGGCATTTACCGATGTGGTAATAAAAGCATGGACGGCTGCTGACTTTTTTATTGGCGCAATAAGGAAAGATTTTGCGCGCCATGCGCAAGGTGTCTTTAATTGCTTGAGATGAAGTATATGGACCGAAGTAACGGGCGTTTTTGTCAGTCGGTTTTCTGTCAAAGCCAATAGTCGGGATTTCATCCTTAATGTGGATCTTAATGAAGAGATAATTTTTATCATCGCGAAGCAAGACGTTGTATCTGGGCCTAAGCTGCTTAATGAAATTGTTTTCCAAAATTAGCGCTTCAGTTTCGTTATCAGTTATAGTGTAATCCAAGTCCGCGATTCGGCTGATCATTTGTTGGATGCGTGCCGAGTCGAGGCCTGCATCTTTTTTAAAGTATGAGCTTACCCTGTTTTTGAGCTTGATAGCTTTGCCGACATAGAGAAACAAGCCCTTGGCGTCTTTGAAAATGTAAACGCCAGGCTGTTGCGGTAGTTGCTTGATTTTTTCAGATAATTTTTTGGGCATGCCCCTATATTCTAATCCTTTGCCTCGACCCTTGCCATGGGCGTTTTTTTCCCCTATACTATCTTGGCTTAATTTTAGGCCGTTTTTTAACGGCTGTATCGTTGTCGAAACTTTTGAAAGTTAAGAGTGACTCCTATATGCAAGAAAAAATTTCCATCCGCGGCGCTCGGGTCCACAACCTTAAGAACATCAATTTAGATATCCCGCGCAACAAGCTCGTGGTAATTACGGGTCTTTCGGGATCGGGAAAATCTTCTTTGGCCTTTGACACTTTATACGCCGAAGGTCAGCGTCGGTACGTGGAATCTCTTTCGGCTTATGCCCGGCAATTTTTGGGACTCATGGACAAGCCAGATGTCGACAAAATTGAAGGGCTTTCGCCGGCCATCTCCATTGACCAAAAATCAGCCTCCCATAATCCCAGATCAACTGTTGGCACAGTAACAGAAATTTACGATTACTTAAGATTACTTTTTGCCCGGGTAGGCCAGCCCCATTGTCCCGTCTGCGGCAAAAAAATCACCGGCCAGACTGTCACCCAGATGGTGGACCAGATCATGAGCTGGCCTAAGGAGACAAAAATTGCCTTGTTTGCACCAGTCGTTCGCGACCAGAAAGGCGAGCATAAACATGTTTTGGAGGAACTGAAGAAGGTGGGGTATGAGCGAGTGCGGTTTGACGGAACAATCATGGATTTGAAGGAAGCGTTGAACTTGAATATCGACAAAAAGAAAAAGCATTCGATCGAAGCCGTGGTGGACCGCATCTTGCTGGACAGTGGTGAGCGATCAAGGGTGGCTGACTCGCTGGAAACTGCTTTAGATCTGGGAAACGACAGTGTGATTATTTTTAAAAATGACAAAGAGGAGATACTGCTTTCTTCCAATTTCAGCTGTCCGGAAGGGCATATGAGCCTACCGGAGATGAATCCGCGCAATTTTTCCTTCAACTCCCCGCATGGGGCCTGCCCGGACTGCACGGGCTTGGGCACTAGATTGGAAATTGATCCGGAACTGGTGATTCCCAACAAAAGATTGACCCTGGCCGAAGGCGCGATCCGGCCATGGAGCAAGACGACCTCCCGCTTGTCATGGTATTCCGAGATTCTGGAAGAATTGGCACAGCGGTTTGGAGCCTCGGTGGATACTCCGGTGGCGGATTTGCCCAAAAAATTCCTAGACGCGGTTCTGTATGGATCGGGCCAGTTCGAAGGCGTGGTCAATAACCTCATGCGCCGCTATAAGGAAACCGATTCTGACTATATGCGTTCGGAAATCGAGCAATACATGCGCATCAAAAAGTGCCCGACTTGCCAGGGCAAGCGGCTGAAGCCGGAGTTTTTGGCAGTGACTGTTGCAGGCAAGTCCATCGTGCATGTGGCTGATTTAAGCATTGACGACTGCGTTAATTTTATGAGCTCCCTAAACAAACAGTTTTCGGAAAAAGAGGCCAAGATCGCCCATCAAATCCTCAAAGAGATCAGCTCGCGTTTAAAGTTTTTGCAGGATGTGGGCTTGAATTATTTGACTCTTGACCGCTCGGCAGACACCTTGTCCGGCGGGGAGGCCCAGCGCATCAGACTGGCCACGCAAATTGGCTCGGGCTTAACCGGCGTTTTGTATATTTTGGATGAGCCCTCCATTGGTCTTCATCAAAAAGATAATGCCCGCCTGCTTAGAACGTTAAAAAACCTGCGCGATTTGGGCAACACTGTAATCGTTGTTGAGCATGATGAGGAAACCATCTGGTCAGCCGACTGGGTGGTGGATATAGGTCCTGGGGCTGGCAAGCATGGTGGAGAGGTGGTATCGGAAGGAACCCCCCAGCAAGTTGCTAAGGATAAGATTTCCATAACAGGCAAATATTTATCGAGGGAGGAAAGCATTCCTGTGCCGGCAAGCAGGCGGTTGGGCAGCGGCAAAACGCTTAAAATCGTGGGCGCTGCCGAGTTTAACCTTAAAAATATTGATGTGGAGATTCCTCTGGCCAAGTTTGTGGCCTTAACCGGAGTTTCCGGAAGTGGCAAGTCCACTTTGCTTAATGAAATTTTGGCCAAAGCTTTGTCCGCCTATTTTTACAATGCCAAAGAATCTCCAGGAGAGCACAAAAAAATCCTCGGGATTGAGAACATCGACAAGGTTATAAATATTGACCAGTCGCCGATTGGCCGCACGCCCCGCTCAAATCCTGCTACCTATACCGGAGTTTTTACTTATATCCGCGATCTTTTTGCCGCTACTCCCGAGGCCAGAATGCGCGGCTACAAAGCCGGACGCTTTAGCTTCAACGTCAAAGGCGGGCGGTGCGAAGTTTGCGCCGGCGACGGTGTGATCAGAATTGAGATGCATTTTTTGCCGGACGTTTACGTGACTTGCGAAGAGTGCAAAGGCAAGCGCTACAACAAGGAAGCTTTGGATATCCATTATAAGGGTAAGCAGATTTCCGATATTTTGGAAATGACCGTGGATGAAGCGCGGGTGTTTTTCCGCAACGTGCCATTAATTTCCCGCAAGCTGGAAACCTTATCCTTGGTGGGCTTGGGCTACATGCATTTGGGCCAGCAGGCCACGACCTTGTCCGGCGGCGAGGCGCAACGGATTAAATTGGCCACGGAACTTTCGCGCGCGTCGACCGGCCGCACGCTTTATATTTTGGACGAGCCGACCACGGGCTTGCATTTTGACGATGTCAAAAGGCTTTTGGCTGTCTTGGGTCGCTTGGTTGATAAAGGCAATACAGTCTTGATCATTGAACACAATCTGGATGTTATCAAAAGTACGGACTGGGTGATTGACCTGGGCCCCGAAGGCGGAGATAAAGGCGGCGAAGTCGTCGCCGTAGGCACTCCGGAAGAAGTAGCCAAAGTAAAGACCAGCTACACTGGGCAGTATTTAAGCAAAGCCTTAAGGCCGGAAAAAGTGAAACAAAAGTAGCATTTTTTAGCACTTGACAGGGTTGAGTGCCAGCGCTAAGATTAATTAGCACAGAAAATAAGAGAGTGCTAATTATGGATACCAGAAAACAAAGGATTTTAGCGGTGATAGTGAAGGAATATTCTGAAACGGCCAACCCGGTGGGGTCCAAGGAATTGGTTGAGAAATACAACTTTAAGGAATCTTCAGCCACGATCAGGAACGAAATGGCCGAGCTTGAGAAAGCCGGCTTTATTTACCAGCCCCACAAGTCCGCCGGCCGCGTGCCTACGGACAAAGGCTACCGCTATTTTGTGAACGAATTGATGCGTCGGCTTGAGTTGTCTGAAAAGGAGCGCAGACTGTTGCGACAGGAGCTGACTAAGCTGAAATTGCAGCATGAGCAACTTGGGCGCTCAATTGCCAATTTGTTATCTCAAGTGTCTGGCCAGGCAGCATTCGCGCTTCTGCCTAATCAAGCCTCGGCCACCGGACTTTCGCAAATCATTGGCGAGCCGGAGTTTTCAGATTCCAAGCAGATGAAGCAGGTGGCCCAACTTCTGGAGCACATCGATGAGCATGCCAGCAAATTGATTAAGAAATCGGAAGTGACTGCCGAGGCCTTGATTGGCAGCGAAGCCAAACTGCCTATACCCAAAGATTTAAGCTTGGTGGTTTCCAA
>JACQPC010000099.1 GCA_016207695.1 Candidatus Doudnabacteria bacterium
TGGCGGAGACAGAAACAAAAAAGACGCGGCAGAACCCAGCTCGCCTCTTTATCATGACACTCAAACGTGCAAGAAGTTGGGAATCAGGATGGTTTTCAATCTCGGTGAGGGCGGTAAAATCCAATCCAGTTCGGATCTGGTCCATAAAGCAGCCAGCGCTGCTCCCAGAACAGTTGCGGTAAAGATCAAAAACAGATGAGCGAAACGTGGAAATTTTATACAACGGCTCAAGAATGCTGGGATGACATGCTTACGGATATTATGCAAGCGCGTTTTTCTGTTGACTTGGAGCAATACATTTTTGGCCTGGATGAAATTGGCCTTAAGTTTATTGAAGCCGCGATTGAAAAAGCCAAGCAGGGAATCAGGGTCAGACTGTTGTTGGATGCCTCTGGCAGCGCTATTTTTGCCAATTCTGATCTTGGTCCGGAGTTGATAAAAAAAAGGCGTTGCTGTGATTTTTTACAACCGGATCAGTCCCTGGCGGCTTTATAATTTTACTTCATGGTTTTGGCGCGACCACCGCAAGATCACGGTGATTGATTCCCAAATTGCTTACACCGGAAGCCTGGGAATTAAGTCATACATGAGCGGCTGGCGTGATACTCACGTGAGAATCACCGGGAGAGTTGTAGATCAAATACAGGACGCATTTGAGCAAATGTGGCATGCTGCAAAAATTGACAAAAAGTTTTTTAGATTCAAAAAACGGCATTATTCGGCGAACGAGTTTAATTTTCTCATCAATTCTCCTTATGAACGCAACCGATTTATAAGAAGAGCATTTATCACAGCCATTAAGTCAGCCAGAGAATACATTTATCTAACCACGCCTTATTTTGTGCCAGACTTGGGATTTTTCCGCGAACTTATCAGAGCAGCGAAAAGGAACGTTGATGTCCGCCTGCTTTTACCCGGCCTTTCTGACCATAAAATTTTGGATGTGGCGTCAGCTTCCTATATAGGGCTCTCACTTAGGGCTGGGATTAGGGTCTTTAAATATCGGACTGATCGTTTTATGCACGCAAAAACCGCCATCGTTGACAACATTTGGTCAACCATCGGCAGCGTTAATCTGGATAACTTGAGTTTTCGTTACAGCTACGAGGGAAATATCGTCAGTTTCAATGCGGCATTTAATCAGGAGCTTAAAGAGCAATTTTTGGCTGATTTAGCGCAAGGCCAAGAAATTACCGCTTTCGACTGGAGCAAGCGGCCGTTATTTGATAAAATTTACGAAATGCTTACATGGCCCATTCACGATTTTTTTTAGCAGGATTGCTAGTTTTGGCAGCAGCCGCAATATTTATATTCTTGGGCAAACAGGAGCAGAATATGATTGCATCCGCTGCCGAAATACACAAACAATGCGAGGCAAAGCCCCAGCCTTCGAAAATTTTCGATTGCTATGGAGACGCTTTTGAAGCAGACATGAGAGCTAATGGCGCGCGCCATACCCTGACTATATTAGATGATTTAAAGGACCTTGGCGGCTACGCTGACACCAATTGCCATCCACTTTCCCACAAGGTAGGCAACATTGCCCTGCATGTTTACGGCTCTGTCCCTAAAGCAGCTCCGGAATACTTGCCGGTCTGCTATTCCGGCTATTACCACGGCCTTTTGGAAGAGTATTTGGGCACGGCTCCAAGTTATGAATTAGGGATTGCGGAGGTCTGCGGCAAATCAGAAGAAGTGGGATATTTCAACTGGTTTCAATGCACGCATGGCTTGGGGCATGGGATCATGCAGTTTCGCGACAACGAGCTCCCTCAATCTTTAAAAGATTGTGATTTGGTTGATGGGGCAAACAGCGCGCGCGAAATCTGCTACGCCGGAGCTTTTATGGAAAATATCACCACGGACGAAAAAACCGGACATCCAGCCAAATACATAAAACAAGATGACCCAATTTTCCCCTGTAATGCCGTTGAGCCGCAATATAAATCCGCCTGCTATTTCTTGGCTAGCTCTCAGATCCTTAAGATCAATGGCTGGAACTTGCCGGAGGCCATGAAGACATGCGCGACCAAGGCCGAGGAAAGTTACCGCTGGCTGTGCTTTCAGAGCGTTGGCCGGGATATTTCTGGCTCCTCTTTGAGAAATGAGCAGACAGTGAACGAGCAGTGTCTTTTGGCGCCTGAAAATTACCGCGGCGATTGCTTTTTCGGCGCGGTCCGAGATTTTATCAATGAAAAAGGAGAGTTTGAATCAGCCATCCATCTTTGCCAAACCATACACGCCGGCTGGATTCAGAAATGCTTTGACGGCATATTTTTGGATTTGACTTTTTTAAGGAAAGGGGATAGTTTTTTGACGGAATGCGCCAAAATGCCAGAGCCTTATTTATTCCAATGCCGAGCCAAAGCCATTTAATTTATCGGTTGTTTGCGGTTTTTGGGCTTATTGTGTTTGCGATTTTGATAAGCCCAAAGGCCGTGCAAGTAGAGCCGCCTATCAAATCCGAAGCAGAGGCTGTTCAGAAGCCGCAAGCAAGTCCTGTCGGGCAAGTTTTATTTATTCCCAAGATCAATGTTTGGGTTCCGGTGAATTACATTGATTCTACTTCGGAGATTGAGATCCAGAAATCGCTGCTAAACGGGGTGGTTCATGTATTTGGAACTCCGTTGCCCGGAGAAGTCGGCAATGCCTATCTAGTCGGCCACGCGTCTAATTATGCCTGGTCCAAAAATCCATATGATAGCGTGTTTGCGCACTTAAATGTGCTGAAAATTGGTGACAACATTACAGTCATTGATTATTCAGGACAGACCAATTTTGAAGTTTTTTCCACATATCTTGCCGCGCCGGACAATGCTTCCAATATTTCACAAGATACCAAGGGCCGCAGGCTTCTAACCCTGCAGGCTATTTATACCGTTGGGTCAGAAGAGAAGCGGTTTACCGCAGTTGCAGAATTAGCCAAATGAAACTATAATATGCAATGTAGATAACCAAATGCGAAAAGGCTTATATTTTAAATTTTTTCTTACTTTACTGCTGGCGGCCCTGGCAGTTTTTGTTGCGCTCCCTAATACTAAAATTAACTTGAAACCTGCCAAAATCGACTTTGAAAAAGCCTATGATTTAAAGCTAGGCTTGGACTTGCAGGGCGGCACCCATTTGGTGTATGAAGGCGACCTTAAGGACATCCCGTCTGAAGCGCAGGTACAGGCCATGGAGTCGGCGCGGGATGTGATTGAAAGGCGAGTGAATGCTTTTGGCGTGGCTGAACCACTGATCCAGATTTCTGGCGCCAATAGGATTATAGTTGAGCTGCCGGGAATTAAAGATATAAATGAAGCGATCAACTTGATCGGACAAACGCCTTTTTTGGAGTTCCGCGAGGAAAATCCGAATCCACCCGAAGTGCAGCCTGACGAGTCCGGCAACGTTAGCCTTAGCGGCGAAGAGCTTTTCTTGTCCACCGGACTGACTGGTAAGGAGTTTAAGCGGGCCAGCCTGGATTTTGACCAGCGCACAGGAGCGCCGCAAATTACCTTGCAGTTTGACGCGGAAGGCACGAAAAAATTTGCCGATATTACCCAGAGAAACATCAACAAACGGGTGGCGATTTTTTTGGACGGCCAGATTTTATCCGCCCCGACTGTGCAGACTGCGATTACTGACGGCCGGGCGGTGATTACCGGCCAATTCAGCATTGACGAGGCCAAAGAGTTGGTGACGAGGCTAAACTCCGGCGCCTTGCCGGTGCCTATTAAACTTATCTCCCAGCAAAATGTGGGAGCAACCCTTGGCGTTGCGTCATTGCAAAAAAGCGTTAGCGCTGGCCTTATCGGTTTTGTAATAGTGGCTTTGTTTATGATTGTTTATTATCGGCTGCCAGGTTTTTTGGCAGTGTTAGCGCTTTGCATTTACACTGGATTGAGCGTAACAATATTCAAATTGTTTGGTGTAACCTTGACTTTAGCCGGGATTGCCGGATTTATTTTATCCATTGGCATGGCCGTGGATGCCAATATCTTGATTTTTGAACGTATGAAGGAACAATTGCGCCGCGGAAAAACCTTACAGAGAGCGGTTGAGGACGGCTTTGCCCGCGCTTGGCTTTCGATCAGAGACTCCAACGTTTCCAGCTTGATTACAACTTTTATCTTAGGTTATTTTGGCACCAGTATCATCCGGGGTTTTGCCGTGACATTAAGCATCGGGATCATCTTGTCTATGTTTACGGCTATCACTGTCACCAGAACTTTTTTGCGGCTTTTGGTCGGCCATAACCTTTTGGTCAAGCACAGCCTTTACGGGGTGCCCAAGATGATGGAGGAGAAGCAAAATGCTTGACGTTATCAAAAACTATAAGTTTTGGTTCATCCTCTCTGGCATAATTTTGCTGGCCGGCATTGTTTCGCTTATCGCGTTTGGACTTAATGCTGGAATAGATTTCACAGGCGGGACCTTAAGTCAGGTGAGATTTGAAAAAGAGCTGCCTCAAGCCCCGGCTGTCAAAAGCGAACTTAATAGCGCGGGATTTGAGGTAACGCTGCAGTCGGCCGCTGACAAGTCCATGATTATCCGCACTCCTCCACAGGAAGCCGAGCAGCATGATAAGCTGCTTTCGGTGCTTAATGAAAAGTTTGGATCAGTCACTGAAGAACAGTTTACTTCGATTGGCCCGGTGATAGGGAAAGAGCTGCGGCAGAACGCAGCGTGGCAGCTGCTTTTGGTGTCTTTGGGAATTGTTTTGTATATCGCCTATGTTTTTCGGAGAGTCTCCAAGCCGGTTTCATCCTGGAAGTTTGGCATATCGGCAATCATAGCGCTTCTTCACGATCTGTTGATAGTTGTCGGGGTTTTTTCCATTCTCGGTTATTTTCTCAATGTTCAGGTGGACAGCTTGTTCATAACCGCGCTTTTGACTGTGCTTGGATTTTCCGTGCATGACACCATTGTTGTGTTTGACCGCATCCGCGAGAATTTGCGCACCATGAGCGGCTATGATCTGGGCCAGATTATCAATGACAGCGTCAATCAAACCTTAATCAGATCGATTAACACTTCTCTTACCGTATTGTTCGTACTTTTGGCTTTACTGCTCTTTGGCGGGGAGACAATCAAATATTTTGTGCTGGCGCTTTTAATCGGGATTGTTGCAGGCACTTATTCTTCCATCTTCATCGCCTCGCCGCTTTTATACGTTTGGCACCGTTGGGATCTTAGAAGACGAGCATAAGAAAAAATCGCCCTTAGGGCGATTTTTTCTTGCGATACTCGGTGACTTTGCGGCGAGTAAAGGCTTTTATGTCCTCAATAGTTTTTATCTGTGATAAATCTTCAACCTCGGGGTTGTCGATAATTTCATCCAGTTTTGGTCCTGGTTTTTTGGGCAGGTCTGGTTCAGAAGACGGATCTTGAGATGGTTCTCGTTCGCCGAATGGCAGTCTTGGGCCTTTATTTCTCATGGTTTAATTATACCAGAGAGTTTTTTTCTTGACAAACTTTTAATTTTATGCTATACTATATTATATTTCAAAACAATGCCAGACGGAAACATACTAGACAGGATTATTGGATCGCAAACTGCTTCGAACTTGACCAATTTTCAACCTCACGCTTTGGTTGAGAATATTTTGTTGTTGCTTAAAGAACGCGATAGGCAGATAGTTTCCGCCAGATTTGGCCTGGCGTCACAGGATGTGGAGACGCTTGAGGCGATAGGAAAAAAACATAACCTTACTCGCGAGCGGGTCCGGCAAATCGAAAAAGACTCCCTTAATTTTATCAAGCGCAAAAAACTGCCGGAGCTGGAAGCGGCTTTGCAGCTTATTTTCGATACGATTTTGGAGCATGGCAGCATTATTTCAAGCGATGAGTTGATTGGAACCCTACTCCCGGGCAGCATTGATTTGAATGAGCGGATGTCAGTGAAATTTTTACTCACTCTCGGAGATCAATTTTTGCAAAATCGCGAAAGCAGCGAATACCTCGAAAATTGGAGCATCGTCGGCTTTGATTTTTCGCTTTTGCAGCAGACGGTTAATACGCTGGTCGGACTGCTTAAACAAGCCGGCGCGGTTTTGCCTAAGACTGATTTGATCGAGCGCTTCAAGTCTTCTGATTTTTACGCCCAGCATCAAGCCCAGCTTCCGGATAAGGCTATTAGCAGTTATCTTAATTTGTCTAAGCAGTTAAGAATTAATCCGTTTAATGAGATTGGGCTTAGGGACTGGACAGAGGTCAAGCCGCGCGACGTCGGCGACAAGGCTTACCTGGTGCTTAAGCATCATGGAAAGCCAGAGCATTATTCCGCGATTACGAAGCTGATTAATGAAAGCAGATTTGACGGCCGCACAGCCTACCAGGAAACCGTGCATAACGAGCTTATCAAGGACAGCCGGTTCGTTTTGATCGGCAGGGGAATCTACGCGCTTTCGGAATGGGGCTATAAGAAGGGAGTGGTGGCTGACGTGATTGTCGAGATACTTAGGGGAGCAGGAAGGCCGCTTGCGCGCGATGAAATTATTGACCAGGTCCTAAAAAAACGGCAGGTTAAGCGAAATACAATCTTAGTCGGGCTTTCCAACAAAAAGCATTTTCAAAAAGTTGGCAAAGACAAATACACCCTAGCAAATTGATCCCGTTAGAAATTTTACGTAGTTAAATTCAGTGGAAAATTATACCAAAACGGGATGATTATAAACCATCTTATTAATTAACTAATCACTATTTCTAACGGGATGAA
>JACQPC010000100.1 GCA_016207695.1 Candidatus Doudnabacteria bacterium
AGATCAATGCGCTGGAAACCGAGTTTGAGAAAAAATCACAGGACGAGCTTGGGGCGCTGACTGCCGCTTGGAAGTCAGACCCTGATTTAAATTTGGATGAAATTCTGCCGCAGGCATTTGCGGCCGTTCGGGAAGCGGCTAAGCGCACCATCGGACAGCGGCATTATGATGTCCAGTTGATCGGGGGCATGGTTTTGCACCAAGGCAGCATTGCGGAAATGAAGACCGGGGAGGGAAAAACTCTGGTCGCGACCCTCCCGCTTTTTCTGAACGCTTTGGCCGGCAGGGGAACACACCTGATTACAGTCAACGATTACCTAGCCAGATGGCAGGCTTCCTGGATGGGGCAGATTTACTACTATCTGGGATTATCCACGGCCTCCATTCAGCATGAGGCGGCTTTTTTGTATGATCCCTCATATGAGCCGGAAGAAGAGGAAGTAAAAAAAGTCGAAGCCACAGTCCAAGGATTGGTTTTGGATGTCAAGCACATGCGGCCGATCTCAAGAAAGCAGGCATATGCCGCTGACATTACTTATGGCACGAACAATGAATATGGTTTTGATTACTTGCGCGACAACATGGTTTGGCAAAAAGATCAGATGGTCCAGAGAGATTTGCATTTCGCCATTGTTGACGAGGTTGATTCAATTTTAATTGATGAAGCTCGGACCCCGCTGATTATTTCCGCGCCTGATACTGAACCGACTGACAAATACTACCAGTTTGCTAAGTTTGTGGAAAAACTTGAAGAAAACACTGATTACAACGTGGACGAGAAGCATAAAGCCGCCACTTTGACCGAGGCGGGGATTGCTAAGCTTGAGAAAATGCTCGGGGTTGCGAATATTTACGACAAAGAAGGCATTACCACGGTCCATCACATTGAACAGGCCTTGCGGGCCAAAACTTTGTTTAAGAAAGACACGCATTACGTGGTCCGCAACGACGAAATTGTGATCGTGGATGAGTTTACTGGAAGATTAATGTTCGGCAGACGCTACTCCGAAGGTCTGCATCAGGCCATTGAAGCCAAGGAAGGCGTTAAGATTCAGCAGGAAAGCAAAACCTTGGCAACCATCACTTTTCAGAATTATTTCCGGCTTTACAAAAAATTGGCTGGGATGACAGGAACTGCCGAAACGGAAGCCGAGGAGTTCCATAAAATCTATAATCTTGAGGTTGTTGTTATTCCCACTCACCGGCCCATGATCCGCAAGGACTTGCCTGATCAGGTTTATAAAAGTGTTGAAGGAAAGTTTAATGCCGTGATTGGGACGATCAAGGAAAAACACGAGCGCGGACAGCCGGTCCTTATCGGAACGATTTCAATTGAAAAAAATGAAATATTATCTCAAATGCTTAAAGAGGCGGGAGTAGAGCATGAACTTTTGAACGCGAAAAACCACGAAAAAGAAGCGCATATTATCGCGCAAGCCGGCAGGTTGGGCGCCGTAACCTTAGCCACGAACATTGCCGGAAGAGGGGTCGATATTATTCTGGGCGGCAATCCGGCGGATTCAGAAGAACAAAAAAAGATCATAGAATTGGGCGGCTTGGTTGTGGTTGGAACAGAAAGGCATGAATCGCGGCGCATTGATAACCAGCTGCGCGGCCGATCCGGACGCCAGGGTGATCCAGGCGAGTCTTTATTTTTCTTGTCGCTGGAAGATGATCTCATGCGTCTGTTCGGCGGCGAGCGAGTAGGGAAGCTGATGCAGACTTTGGGAATCCCGGAAGACCAGCCGATTGAGCATGGGCTGGTTTCCAAATCCATCGAATCCGCCCAGCGCAAGATTGAAGGCTTAAACTTCGACATGCGCAAGCACGTTTTGGAATACGATGACGTGATGAACAAGCAGCGTACGATCATTTACGGCAAACGCCGCGAGCTTTTGGAGCCAGGGGTTGAGTTAACAGAGAAGATTCTAGACTTAATTGAGCAAGAGATCAGGCAAGTCGTCAACTTTCACTTCAGCCAGGATGAGATTGATCTTAAGGAGATCTATCAAGTCATGGCCAGCCTGATGCCTTTGCAGTCGCAGGATATAGTTGAAGAAAAAAATCAGGAAAAACTGATTAGCCACCTAGTTTCTATCGCCGAAAGGGAACATAAGCTTAAGCACGATAAGTTGGGCCATGAACTTATCCATCAGCTGGAGAGGCTGGTTTATTTGCGCTCCATCGACACGCTCTGGCAGGAGCATCTGGATACCATGGAGCATTTGCGAGATTCAGTCCGCTTGCGCGGCTATGGCCAGCGGGATCCTTTATTGGAGTTTAAAAACGAGGGTTATCAGCTGTTTCAACGCTTGCTTGGTGAGATAGATAAACAGGTAGTGTATACTATTTTCAAAGTGGATGTTGTTCAGCAGCCAAGGGTTCAGGGTGCAGGGGACAGGGTTCAGAAAGATATTGGAAGAAATGAACCTTGCCCATGCGGTAGCGGCAAAAAATGGAAGAAGTGCGGCCTTTTGAATACCCCAGAGCATCAAAGATTAATGGCACAAAAAGCATGAGGCAAATAAGGGAGGCCTGGCCTGTGTTAAAAAGTTAAAAAAACTGGTAAAGTAAAACTATGTTTGATCAGATTGGGTTAATTCTGCTTACGTCCTCGCTGATTGTGGCGGGTTTAGTAGGGGTAGTGGTGCCGTTTTTGCCTGGTGTGCCTTTGGCGTGGCTGGGGTTATTTATTTATGGCCTCGCTACCGGATTTGAAACAGTCACTTGGACGTGGCTTATAATATTCGGGGTTCTCACTGCGTTTACTTTTGTCTTGGATTTTATGGGCCCGGCCATGGGCGCTTCCGCCAAAAAAGGATCCAAATGGGCGGTGATAGGCTCCATTATAGGCACAATAGGTGGGGTGGCTTTGTTCGGGCCGATTGGCATTATTATTGGTCCTCTCATTGGCGCATTCGTTGGCGAGTATATTGTGGAGCGCAATTACAAAGATGCCTTGATTAAATCCTATGGCGCGTTTATGGGCTACGTTGCTGCCATGCTTATCAAGGTTGCAATTGTGATTGCTATGGGAGTTTACTTTTTGATCGCCTTGATTTAGTAAAGTTATGACTGAAGAAGAACTGAAGAAAAAATTGACACCGGAGCAATACAGGATTATGCGGGAGAAGGGGACAGAGACGCCTTTTAGTGGCAAGTATCATGATTCACATGAACAGGGCATGTATAAGTGCGTTGCCTGCGGGGCTGAACTTTTTTCCTCTGACACTAAGTTTGACTCTGGCACAGGCTGGCCATCTTTTACCGAGCCTGCCAATTTGCAAAATATTGAATTGCATGACGACGATTCCGCCGGCATGCACAGAATCGAAGTGATTTGCAAGCATTGCGGCTCTCACCTAGGCCACGTCTTTGATGATGGCCCAGAAGACTTGGGCGGTAAAAGATACTGCATCAATTCAGCTTGCCTGATGCTGGACAAGAAGCTATAATGGAATGTCATTCTTAAATGTTAAAAATATGAAAAAAAGCTTAGGTTTTTTGGCCCTAGTTTCTATGATAGCCTTGCTGCCAGGCATGGCTTTGGCTGATTTTTTGCAAGTCAGCCAGACCAGCGTTTCTATAAGCGCTGGCTCATCTGCAAGTGTCACCACATATCCCCCAAATAATCTGACCGTTAATATCACTTCGATCACCAATGTCAATGTGGCTTATGGTCTTATTAACAACAATATTCTGACTATTTACGGCTTGAGTGCCGGTACTTCCCAAATCACGGTCTGCACATATGCCCAGCACTGCGCCACAATAAACGCGACCGTTTCCGGGGGTTCAGGCGGCGGTTCTGGCCAGGTGAGCTTCAGCCAAAGCAACATAACTTTAAATACTGGCCAAAATCTGACTGTTACGGTTTACAATAACACATCTGGCTCAATCTATGTCTCGAGTGTTTCGCCAAGCAATGTGGTTTCTGCCAATTTGTCGGGCAACAATCTGACTGTTTACGCCAACAACTCCGGCAGTGCCAGCGTTGTTGTCTGTAGCTCCACCGGCACTTGCGGCACGCTTAACGTTACCGTAAATCAGGTGAATAACCAGGTATCACTGTCGCAGACCAATGTTGCACTTAGCAGCGGGCAAAATGTCGCCATCACGATTTTCGGCGGCTATTCGTCATATTATGTTTCCAACAACTCGAACTCAAACGCGGTTTCAACCTCAATTTCGGGAAATACACTCTGGTTATTTGCTCAAAATCAAGGCACTTCTTCTGTTACCGTATGCGCGAGCAGCGTCAATCAATGTGCCACAGTATTTATGAACGTCACAGGTTCAACAAGCAATCCATACTTTTTGGTTACCAGTTTGAATAATGCCCAGGTTAACAACTATTATTCAGCGCAGCTTTCCGCAAGCGGCGGCAATCCCCCCTATACTTTCTTGCTGTCTTCCGGCACCTTGCCGTCCGGACTATTCCTCAACAGCAACGGTTTTATTGGCGGAACACCCACAACAAGCGGCAATTATAATTTCACCATCAGGCTTACGGACAACGCGGGCCGGGCCGTGTTTCAGAACTTTAACCTTAATGTCACGGGTGGATCAGTTCTGGGCACCAGTATCTACAAAAACGGCACTTTGGTCAACGATCAAGGCACAGTCTGGATAATTTACAAAAACACCAAAAGCGGTTTCGCTAACTATCAGGCATTTTCCGATCTTGGCTACAAAATCAGCAATGTCATTGGCGGATCAACTGCCAGTGTAAATAATTCCGGATTTGTCATTACTCATAGCAACCAAGCGCATCCTTGGGGAACGTGGATTAAAAGTGGAAGCACGGTGTATTTTGTGCATGAAGCTGGACTGATTCCAATTCCTACTTACGACATTTTCTTAAATAACGGCGGCGAGGATAAGAATGTCGTTTTTGGCAATTCGTTTGATTTCAACAAGTCCCAGCAATCATTGATGACATATAGCGACTCGCGATTGAGATAAAAATGGAAAATAAAATTGAAACAGCAGTATTTGGCGGGGGATGCTTTTGGTGCACGGAAGCTATTTTTCTTCGCTTACGTGGGGTGATTTCGGTATTGCCTGGTTATGCTGGAGGAACCGTTGCAAATCCCACGTATGAGCAAGTTTCATCAGGAAAAATCGGACATGTGGAAGTTGTGAAGTTTGAGTTTGACCCAAGCCAGATTGCGTTTAAAGACCTTTTGAATGTATTTTTTGCCACGCACGACCCGACCACTATGAATCAACAGGGCGCGGATGTCGGCGAACAATATAAGTCAGTGATTTTTTACACAACTGATCTGCAGAAGCGGGAAGCGGAAGAAGTTCTCGCAGAACTCGAACAAGAAAAAATTTTCGATTCCCCCATAGTTACCGAGATAAGACCTCTGGATAAGTTCTATGTTGCCGAGGATTATCATCGAAACTACTACGAAAGAAATAAGGACAAAAACCCATACTGCCAGGTGGTGATTAATCCCAAGCTGGCTAAATTACGGCAAAAGTTTTCCCCATTGTTAAAACCTGAATAACTGGTTATAATAAATAAAACTGAATATTATCAAGAGTAACGGGGAAGGTCCTGGCCTTACGATCCGTTCGGCAACCCTTGAATAGAGAAGGTGCCAATTCCAGCCCGCAAGGGAAAGATAACTTACTTAAGACTTTCCTTGTGGAAAGTTTTTTAGTTTATGATCAAAACCTGTGAATTTGTCAGTCCCAGACACCCAGATAAGATATGTGATTTTATCGCCGATTCGATTCTGGACGCGTTTTTAGCCAAAGATAAAAACGCGCATGTGGCGATTGAGGTGATGGGCGGGCACAAAAGCATTTCAATTTCCGGAGAAGTCAAAAGCAAGGCTTACGTTGACATTGAAAAGATTGTCCATAAGGTCATGGGAAAAGATTACCACGTGCATAAACACGTTGTCTTGCAAAGTCCATTTATCGCCCACGGAGTAGATTTGGGCGGGGCAGGGGATCAGGGGATCATGATCGGCTACGCTACTTCTGAAACGCCAAACTTCATGCCGTATGAATACAATTTGGCCCGCGAGCTTTGCCAGAAGATTTATAAGGTTTATCCGTTTGACGGCAAGGTCCAGGTGACTGTGGACGGCAAGAAAATCTTAACAGTAGTCGCTTCGTTTCAGAACTCTAAGACTAAAGATTTGCTTGAGTTTGTCAAAAAACATATCAAGGCCGGGGAATATTTAATCAACCCGGCGGGCGAATGGACGCTGGGTGGATTTGACGCGGACTCCGGCCTTTCCGGCAGAAAAATTGCGATAGATAGTTATGGCCCGGAAGTGCCAATCGGCGGCGGCAGTTTTAGCGGCAAGGACGCCACCAAGGTTGACAGAAGTGGGGCTTACATGGCGCGCAAAATCGCAGTTGATCTTTTAAAGAAACACAAAGCGCATGAAGTCAAAGTTAAACTGGCTTATGCGATTGGCAAGCCTTATCCGGTCATGGCTACCGTCATTCGAGACAGCATGACAGTGGGGGTACCGAAAAGTTATGACCTAAGCCCTGCGGGGATTAAAAAATTACTCAAGCTCACCAGACCGATTTTTGCAAAGACCGCGATTTGGGGGCATTTTGGCCGCGGCTTTTTGTGGGATTTGTAGTATAATGCGGATATGCCAGGTACTAGAAATTTGATATCTGTTTCGCTTCGCGAAACAGATAAGAAATCAGCAACTATAATCAAGTTTCTTGCATCCGACAAACTAGAGGTATTAATTATAAATTATCTAACAATTAATCAAATTTTCAGTACCTGTTATGCCAAAGGATAAACCAATAGTAGTC
>JACQPC010000006.1 GCA_016207695.1 Candidatus Doudnabacteria bacterium
CAGCAACTCCCGGTGACGGCACTTCGCCTTACTTGTTTAATACTTACTTGTCTGCTTGGCCAGCAGCACCTACACCGCCTGATAACCCTTCCGGCGTCACTACCTGCACCACCACCAATAATATTTACGATTACAATGCCACGGGAGCAGATCCAGTGACATATACTGTAGTCTTCTGTTTGGGTGGAGTCACCGGTGGTTATGCCGCGGGTTTGCACACTGCGTCTCCAAGCGGTATTCAGTAGTTTTGGATTTGGACGGTCTTCTCCCAAAGAATTTGGGGGAAGCCGTATGAATCGAAATTTCCACCGGGGTTTTACCTTAATTGAATTATTGGTGGTCATTGCCATAATCGGATTTTTAGCCGCAGTAATTCTTGTGGCTTTAGGGTCAGCTCGGGCCAAATCAAGAGATGCCCGAAGAATATCTGATGTAAAAAAAATTCAAACCGCTTTGGAATTATTTTATGCAGATAACGGGAGGTATCCCACGGAAACCTCCAACGCGGCTACTCCAACCAACGGGAGTCCGCAGTTTAACACTTATTTATTAACTTGGCCCACTGCTCCGATTCCGCCCGATAACCCTGCCGGCGTCACTACCTGCACCACCACCAATAATATTTACGATTATAACGCCACTGGTGCTACTCCGCCCACTTATAGTATTGTATTTTGCTTAGGGGGCCCAACTGGCACCTTGGGTCCGGGTTTGCATACTTTAACTCCCTCCAGTCTTCAATAATTAAGGATGAAAGTAGCATTCAAACAAGGTTTTACTCTAATCGAGCTCCTGGTTGTGGTGACCATAATCGGTTTGCTTTCGTCAGTGATTATGGTGGCGTTGGGCAACGCTAGGCTGAAGGCCCGGGATGCGCGGAGGCTTTCCGATATGCAGCAGATTAAATCCGGGATGGATGTTTATTTTAGCTTAGGTTCAGGTTATTCCGATGCTGCATCCTGGAACACCGCGCAAACCAATGGCAGCATCCTGGCCTGTTCGGGAACTGATGTTTTGAGGGTGCCGCAGGACCCCTTGCATATTGGCAACCCAGGATTTGTTTATACTTACACCCCAGGCGGCAATAGTTCCTCTGGCTGTGGCGGCACAGTTTACAGCACTTACAAAGTTCAGTTTCAAACCGAAGGGCCGACTAGCTTGGGCCCGCCCACTACTTACTACTTAAGCCCCGCAGGAATTACGACCACGCCGCCATTCTAGTCATGGTTATTGTTATCGTCATTGTCATCGGTCTTGTGGTCGGCAGTTTTCTGAATGTTGTCATTCATCGCCTGCATACCGGTGGGGACATTTTAAGCGATCGTTCAAAGTGTACCCAATGCGGAAAAGTATTGGCTGTTTTAGATTTGATCCCAGTCATAAGTTTCGTTTGGCTCAAGGGAAAGTGTCGCTATTGCCAAAGCAAATTGTCTTGGCAATATCCGATTGTCGAGCTAACCACGGCGTTAAGCTTTGTTTTATTGGCACTCAATTACGGATTACGGATTACAGATTACGGATTTTGGGTCCATGCTATCTTTGCTTGCTTTTTAATTGTCATTGCAGTTTATGATTTTAAGCATTATTTAATTTTGGATAAAGTCGTTTTCCCTGCGGCAATATTGGCCTTGGTCTATCAAACAGTCCAAAACAACTTGCTTTGGGCAGTATTGGGAGCCTTAATTATTTCCGGTTTTTTCGCATTTCAATATTTTATATCCAAGGGCAAATGGATTGGATTCGGGGATGTGAAACTGGGAATTTTCCTGGGTCTGTTGTTTGCCGAGAGCGCTTTGTGGTTCTTGATTTTTGCTTATTTAGTCGGTGCTCTAGTTGCTTTGTTGCTTATGGCATTTGCAGGCAAGGGGCTTAGGTCCCGCGTTCCCTTTGGAACAATCCTCGGCTTTTCTGCTATAATTTTTATGCTTTACGGCGAAGCTTTCGTTAGATGGTATTACAACCTTTTGGGCTTATGAAACTACAACCTACAACCTATAACCTACAACCTCAAAAGGGCTTTACCCTGATCGAACTTATAATCGCCACTGTTATTATGGCTATTCTGTCTTCGGTGACCGTGGCCAGTTTCCGGGAAAGCGAAAAGAATAAAAGATTGACCGCCGGCCAGGATATCATTGTCAATGCCGTGCGCATTGCCCAAAATCGCGCCTTGGCCTCGGAAGCCATTGTCAGTTCAACCTGTACCATCAGTTCCATTCCGGACCGTGCTCCCAAAAGCTTTGTTATTTTTTTTAACTCGACAGTCAGCGCCACTTTGTATGGCATCGACAAGTGTGATAGTGCGATTGCTTTGGAAACTTATCTTTACCCCAGGGATGTCTTGGTGCAGTCCGGGGGCTTGGCGATTAATGGTTCGAGCGTAGGCAGTTTACAGATCAAATTTACGCTCCCGTTTGCCCAATCTACCGCCTCATCCAATCCGAGTATAAACCAGGGAAGTTTTGACAGTTTTACCACAGCCGCGGTTACCATTGGCATTTCCAACAAGACTAGGACTGTCACAGTTGACGGGGTTTCCGGCAAGGTTGAATAGTGCTATAATTTAACTATCGAGCATTTTCACGAAACAAACTTATGCAAAATAGAAAATTATTGTTTGGCATTCTAGCTGCGGTAGTTGTTGTGGCAGCTGCAGGCCTGCTTTGGTGGCAAAACAAAAATGCCGTCAAAGCGTATGAATTTGCTGGCAGTATTGAGCAAATTCAAGGAACGGAAATTAAGCTGAATGGCTTGTTTGTGGTAGACAACCGGCCGGATCTGGCTTCAGAGAAGAACAGGACTACGGTGCAAGTTTCCCTTTCGGATCAAACCAAGATCATAAGGGAAGCCGTGTATTTGCCCAAACCAGAAGATCTGGGCGAGGACAAAAGTTTCAAAGTTGATGATTTGAGAAAAGAACAAGAGCAAGTAACATTTACCCAGCTGCAAACAGATTGGGAAACCAATCAAATGAGCTTGCGGGTTAAATCAGATAAAAACATTTACGGCAAAAGCAAATTTAAAGTAAGCGAAATCTCATACAAGGTTGCTGTGCAACCCCTGGACCAGCAATAGCAAAAATATAAAAAACAAAGAGGCCCCCTAAGGGGCTTTTTGTTTTTGCATTCAGGAAATTACTGCGCCAGCAAGTGCTGCGGATTATTTTAAGCTTTTTAAAAGAGCCGGGACTTCATTGGTGGCAAC
>JACQPC010000005.1 GCA_016207695.1 Candidatus Doudnabacteria bacterium
GTGCTGGTGTTGCTGTTTATTCCAGCTACTATGCTGTTCGGCTTTTTGGCCGGCTTGATCGGTTTGGTCTGGCCTATCCTGGCTATTCCTTTTGCAGCGGTTGCCTGGGCGCTATTGATCTATATTATCAAAATTGCGGAGTGGACAAGCAGCATTCCGTTGGCGTCAATCGAGGTTAAGGGATTTGCTTTGCCCATGCTGATTGCGTATTACGCGATTTTGATTTTTGTCATGTGGACAGAAACCAAAAAATTGGCTAAAATGCCAGTATGAACAAAATCGTAATTGCAATTATTGTGGTTTTGATCGGCGCTGGCGCATATTTTTATTTCGGGCCAAAAAAGACCGAGCCGAATGGAAACCAAGGACAAGAGACAGCAAACAGCAAACAGCAAACAGAAACCCAAACCCAGCCTACACCAACCCCGTCGGCTGAAGAACCCGCGGCTGACCGTGTGCAAGCTGTCATCGAAACCAGCTTGGGTAATTTCACCGTAGAACTCTATGCCAAGGAAGCGCCAAAAACCGTGGCCAATTTCATCAAACTTGCCAAAGAAGGATTTTACAATGGCCTTAAGTTTCATCGCGTCATCAAGGGCTTTGTGATTCAAGGCGGGGATCCGGAAGGCACCGGAGGTGGCGGCCCGGGCTATACGGTGTCCGCGGAAATCAGTCTTACGCATAAGAAGGGGGCCATTGCCATGGCCAGAACTGATGATTCAGTCAATCCAACGCGCGTTTCCTCCGGCAGCCAATTCTATGTGGCCTTGGATGACTTGCCGAGTTTGGACGGCAAGTATACGGTCTTTGGATATGTGACATCCGGCATGGACGTGGTCTTGAAAATCGGCGACGTGCCCACTGAACCCGGCGATTATCCGATCAATGATATTGTTATTAAGAGAATTACGATAGAGTAATTCAGATTATCCCTCTCCCTTGACGGGAGAGGGTGGCGCGCAGCGCCGGGTGAGGGTGGTTTAAATAAAAGACCCCTCATCTGTCCCGATAAATCGGGACATCTTCTCCCGCAAGGGGAGAAGAAAAAAGTGAAAGAAACTTTATGAAGCCACACCCTCGAGAAGAAATGACGTTTGTGTTGGTCAAGCCTGACGGGGTTAGGCGCGGCTTGGTTGGCGAGGTGATCCGAAGGATTGAGCAAACTGGACTTAAGATTATCGCTTTAGAAATGTATACGCCGAGCCGCGAGGAGATTGACAAGCATTATCCTAAAGATGAGGCGTGGATTACCCGCTTAGGGCATAAAACCCTTTCGACTTACGAAAAATATGGGCTTGACCCGATGGAAGAGATGGGCAAAAACAAGGCCGAAGAAATCGGGCCGGATGTTCGCGGTTGGCTGGTTGATTATATGAGTTCAGGGCCGGTTGTGAAGATGGTTGTTGCTGGCGTGCACGCCGTGGATATGGTAAGGAAATTGGCTGGCAATACCCAGCCGGCATTGGCAGAAATGGGGACTATTCGCGGGGATTATTCGGTGGATAGTGCGGCTTCCGCCAACACGGATAAACGCGCGATTCATAATTTAATCCATGCTTCGGAAACCGCGGAAGAGGCCAAACATGAAATTGATCACTGGGGCATGAAGAAAAAATTGCATAGCTACAAGCGGGTCGAGGAAGATCTCATGATTTGACGATAACGATAACAATGACAGCCTAAGGTGGCTGTTTTTTGTTATAATGCAAACATGCCTGAATTGCCAGAAGTGGAAACCATAGTGCGGGAACTGCGGCCGAAACTGAAAAACAAGAAAATTAGAGAAGTCAGAGTCCTTTTGCCAAAAATGGTCGCGTTGGGGCCTGCTACTTTGCCGAATCTTCGCAAAACAAGAGGCTCGGTCGCGGTTAAATTTGCCAAAACCCTCAAAGGAGAAAAAATCACAGATGTTTCCCGGCGGGCCAAAATGATCATCATAGACTTGGCGGGCAAGTTTGCCATTTTGGTGCATTTGAAAATGACCGGCCAGCTGATTTTTCTGGACAGAAAGCATTTAGACAAAAAGATTAGGCTTTTAAACATTCCTAGCATCACGCCAGTCAGCCTGCCGGCTAAGCCCACGCACGTGATTTTTGAGTTTACTGATGGCTCCAAGCTTTTCTACAATGATTACCGCCAGTTCGGGTATCTCAAGCTGGTCACGGACAAAGAGCTGCCATATGTCAGGGAACTGCAGGATTATGGCCCGGAGCCTTTGGATAAAAATTTTACTTTCCAGGCATTTGAAGCACTGACCTTACGAAGATCACCTTCGCGAGCGGTCAAATTGTGGCTCATGGACCCGACCATCATCGCCGGCATCGGCAACATTTACTCGGACGAGATTTTATATTTTGCCAAGCTCAAACCGACACGAGTTGTAAAAAGCTTGTCCGCAAAAGAAAAAAAGCGCTTGTTTCAAGGCATAAAGAAAATCCTGACTGATGCGGTAAGGCATGCCGGTTCGTCCGTGTGGGAATTTGTCCGGCCCAGCGGGAATTGGGGAACTTACGGCCTTTTGCACAAAGTTTACGGCCGGGCCGGGGAAAAATGCAAAGTTTGTGGTAGTATAATAAAGAACATGAAGTTTAATGGCAGGACTGGCAGTTTCTGTCCGAGATGCCAGAAATAGTTTATGGAAAACGATAAATGGGAAGGGTTAAAAGAAGAAACCAAGCGCAAGTTTAAAGTTCTTAAAGAAGGCGCGGAAGACTTGCTGGTTGAAACTGCCGAAGGACTTACTAAGCAGGGAATAGTTGAATTTATAATTTTTGAATCACCTATGGGGCGCTTAAAGCTCGTCCGTGAGAACCGTCCGGTGGTAGTGGATAAGAAATTTATTTACTCGCACCGCGCCGGCCAAGCCGCCCGGACTGAATACAAGTTTTCCGATTCCGAGTTTTCCCACAAGCTCCGGGTTTACAAGTGGGA
>JACQPC010000010.1 GCA_016207695.1 Candidatus Doudnabacteria bacterium
CCGCTTTCATGTTTGCGGCCGTGTATGTGGCCAAGCAGGCCGGCATGGTCGGCTCCGAAGCAATCCTGAGCATGGCAGACAAAGCCATGAAGGGCGTGGTAGCCGCTCCGTTCAAGGGCGCTTGGGCAGGCAGTAAAGCCTTGGCCAATTTTGGAGCAGAAGTGTATAAAGCTAGAACCGGAAGAGAAATAAGACCTTTGAAGTGGTGGGAAGGCTGGAAGGAATCAAGAGAAATCAACCGCGCGAAGCGCGAAGCGGCTGGTCTGCTTAAGGCCGAAGGTAAGAGCGTGCTGGCCAACCCCACAGCATTTTTCCAGCGTTACGTCGGGAAGGGTGCTTTAAAAGCGTTTGGGAGCAATAAACGAGGGACGGCAATGTTTAAAGAAGCGGCAGGGCTGGATGATAAAGCCAAGACTGAGGAAGCCGCAGGAAAATATGCGGAAGCAGAAGCCACTCGCAAGAAAGCCTCTGAGCTCAGGGATAAAGCCCGGCATATGGTGCATGACCCCGACTACTTTACCCAGCGCAAAACCCGCGAAGCGGTCAATCATGAAAAAGCTACGATTTTGGGAGAAACCTGGCAGGAACTGTTTGACCTGGCGCAAGGCGCCCATGCCGAAAAGCACGCGGACCGATATCTGGCGCTGTTTGAAAAGCTAGCCGAGACTTATAATGAAAATGAACTGATCACTCATACCAGGTACAGCAGAGACATGCTGGCCAAAGATTCGGCGGAATGGCAGGACGAAGAGCAGCGGGCGGCCATGATCGCGCGAGGAATCAAGGAAGATACTGTCCTTCATCAAAAAGGTGAGTTCTTCCACGAAGATCGCGACGGTGTAGAAAACTTCCGCAAGCAGATTTTGGAAGATGATTTGAAGATGAGCGAGCAGTCTTCCATGCGGTTCATGGCAGATATCGGAGAGCTTGCCGCCGCCAAGGGCCATACTGGGATTTGGCGCTTGTACAATACCAAAAATGGCAAATGGCGACGGAACCCCTATGAGGATTGGGACGCGGAAATGCGCATAGAAAAAGGCAAGATGCAGGTTAATGAAAAACTTGCCAGATACAACCGCTTGCATGGGCACGACGAATATACCTCGCCCACCTATGAAGCTGATGAGACGAGAATTGCCATCACCCAGGAAAATGAAATCGAAGACACGATAAACTTAATTGACAATGTTAAATTTTTGATAAATCGCGGACAGTTCAACTCGAGCAAGGCCCGGGCTTTGGCTTTTGCACCGAATATGGCGCGCCTGCAAGCCTACGCCAAAGAGCATTTAGTTGATGTTACCGAATATGAAGCTCTGGATTTGAAGGGTCGGAACATAATGGAAGCCGATGGGAGAACGAAAAAAATGTGGACCAAAAAGGATGAAGCTCTTTACGTTCTGGAAGAGCTTAAGAAATTTGGAGATGCGCAATATAAAGGCAAAGAGCGGGAAAATCATGAAAAAGTTTTGGCGGAATTATTAAAAACCAATAAGATTTCAGAACGCCATCGAAAGTACATACGGGATGCCGGAGTAACTACATTCCAGGGAGTAACCGTATAAAATTATGCCTGACATAGATCAGAACGCAATCCAAAAACTATTTCAAATGGGCCAAAGAAGCCCTGCTGATTTGGAGCGCCCCGTGCCTCAGTTAGGCTCGGTCACACAGCTGGCTGATCCCGCTTTGCTTGCAAAGTTTGAAGCGCTGGTAAAAGAAATCATTAAAGAAGATGATGGTGAGGTTGCTTTGCTCGGTGTAACTGTTCTTAAGAAACTGCTTAAGGAGTACCCGCAGTTAAAGCAAGAGTCCATGAAGATTTACGAGAAATACTTTGAGTTAATCAGTCTGTTGAAACTCGTTAACCTTTCCGCCCAAGGCGGCATGCCGGAAATCAAAGAGCTGGTTGCTAACCATTTGCTGGACGCTTTGCAGGCAGGAGTGAATATCCAAAAGGAATTTGATGGAGTGTTAGATGCGTATGACGATATGCTGCTTGAGGGCCAAGTTGCTTATGAGTTGGGGCAGGCGATGGTATCTTGTGTTAATCGAATCGGCCAACACCCGCTTCTAATTGGCAGGCAAAAAAGGCAGGCTCCGCCCACAATCGGCAACTGGCTTATAGATTACCGAAGCGCTGTGGCGGCGGACAAAGGCGGAAGCTACGAACAGATTACTTATATGAATCAGAGCGAGAACGCGAGGA
>JACQPC010000011.1 GCA_016207695.1 Candidatus Doudnabacteria bacterium
ATAATTAAAGAAAAAATTGAGCATGATGAGATCTTGGTGCGTCCGGATACCAGAAAAAACGAAATTCTTTCGTTTATAAATCAAGGCTTGGAGAATATAGCAATTTCGAGACCGAATGTTCAATGGGGAATACCAGTACCGTGGGATAATAAGCAAACTATTTATGTTTGGGTTGAAGCGTTGTTTAACTATTGCACTGCTGTTGGGTATGACAAGGACAAAGAAAGATTTGAAAGATTTTGGCCGGCTGACTTGCAGATGATGGGGAAAGAGATTATCAAATTTCATTGTATTATTTGGCCAGCCCTGCTTTTGGCCATAGGCGAAAAGCCGCCAAAGGAAATTTTTGCTAACGGATTTTTTACTGTTGCCGGGGAAAAAATTAGCAAGACCATCGGAAATGTAATTGACCCGGTTGAATGGGCTAATAAGTATGGTGCTGATGCCGTCCGGTATTTTGTCTTGCGCGAAGTGCCGTTTGGCCAGGATGGTGATGTTTCGGAAGAAAAACTTAAAATTCGCTACAACGCTGATCTTGCCAATGGCTTGGGCAACTTGTTTTCGCGCGTGACTGACATGATTGAAAAATATCTGGATGGCGACGTGGATGATTTTATTAAATCGCCCAAAGATTTATCTAGCGCTTCCGAAGCGTTTGTGGCCCTGGATTTTGCCGGAGGGCTTACCAGGATTTGGGAAGAAATCAGTTGGGCTAATCAACTGATTGATAAGGCCAAGCCTTGGGAGCTTAACAAAACCGAGCCGGCGAAAGTCAAAGAGCTTTTGGTGAACCTGGCTGCTTTGCTTTATGATATCGCCGCCAAACTATCCCCCGTCATGCCGGAAACAGCAAACAAAATCCGCCAGCATCTTGAGGCAGAAAAAATCGTCAAAGCCGAACCGTTGTTTGTTAAGGTTGAATAAATTCATTTTATCCTCTCCCTTGACGGGAGAGGACGTCACGCACTTATGAGTATAACTAGCCTGCGTGACAGGTGAGGGTGGTTATGGAAACTATTCAAAGCATTGCTAAGGGTTTAAGAAGCCAGCAAACCCCAGAAGAGAAAAAATTTTGGTTTTTACTTCAAGACCGGAGGCTTTCAGGATATAAGTTTCGGAGGCAAGTCTGGATAGATAAATATTACGTAGATTTCTGTTGTTATAAAGCTAAATTGATAATAGAACTCGATGGCGGTTATCATAACAGAGCCTCTAACAAACTTTATGATCTTGAGAGGACAAAGTATTTAGAAAGTCAGGGGTTTAGAGTTATAAGATTTTGGAACAGCGATGTAAACAATCACGAAAAGTTAGTGCTTGAGAAAATTCGTGAAAGGCTCTTCTCCCCCTCATCTGTCCCGCCGCTAAATCAAAAAACCTCGAAAGGTGGGACATCTTCTCCCGCAAGGGGAGAAGAAAAGAGGAAATAACTATGCTCTTTGACACTCATACTCACGTTAACTTTGCCGCTTTTAAAGACGACAGGGATGAAGTGATTAAGCGCGCGTTGGCAGAAAACACCTGGCTGATCAATGTTGGCACGCAAGCAGACACATCCAAGACTGCTGTTGATTTGGCCGCAAAATATCCGGAAGGTGTTTATGCCGCAATCGGCCTGCACCCCGTGCATACTTGGCAGCAAATGCTGGATGAGGAAGAGTCGCATTTCAAGACTCGGGAAGAACACTTCGATACTACCTTGTATCAGAGTATGATTACAGATAAGGTTGTAGCAGTAGGCGAGTGCGGACTTGATTATTTTCGGCTTCGTGAAGACAATAAAGAAAAAGCAATTGAGTTACAAAAACAAGCATTTGTCGCGCAAATCAATTTTGCCAAGAAGCACAAATTGTCATTAGTTGTCCACTGCAGAGACGCCTATGATGACTTGCTCGAAGTTTTGAAATCGGAATACGCCGGCATGCCCGCCGTGATTCATTCGTTCACTGACACCTGGGAAACGGCCAAGAAATTTTTGGACCAAGGCTATTACATCGCGCTTAACGGTATTTTAACCTTTGACAAAAGTGGCCGGTTGGCCGAGGTGGTGAAAAGCGCCCCATTTGATAGAATACTTACGGAAACCGACGCGCCTTACTTGACTCCTCCGCCGCATCGCGGCAAGCGCAATGAGCCGGCCTATGTAAGATATGTGGCGATAAAGATCGCCGAGATTAAGGGATTGGACACAGAAGAAGTGATGAAGCAGACCTTTGAAAATGCTTGTAGGTTGTTTAACATCAAGGCTTTTTAATGCAAGAGCGGCAGGCTAGCGAAGCTAGCCTGCCGCTGCATCCTCGGGCCTAGTCGGCCGAGATTTGTAAGTCCCGCAGAAGCTCCCGATCATCTCCAGAAAGATCAAGCTTGGCCGCAGATCGGCTGCCGCCAGACGTCAGTTGGAGAGGGCGGGCTCTCTCCTGCCATGCGCGTTCCCACGCCTCGGGCGTCTCTGGATTGATCCAGAGTTTCCGAAGCCATTTTTCTTCGCCTTCATTGGGCCGCACCATGAGGACACCTCCTAGGAATTCTATTATAATTATAGCATATTTTTCGAAAAAATGCAAGGATACAACCATAAAACCATAGAGAAACAGTGGCAGCAAGAGTGGGACAAGCAGAAACTTTACCAAACGCCGGATCAAGTTAAAGGTAAAAAAAACTATTATGTCTTAGTAGAGTTTCCTTATCCTTCCGGCAATCTTCATATTGGACACTGGTATGCCTTTGCGGTTCCGGATATTTTTGCCCGCAAGAAAAGGATGGAGGGCTATAATGTTTTGTTTCCAATTGGCTTTGACTCATTTGGCTTGCCAGCGGAAAACGCTGCAATCAAACATGGGATTAATCCCAAAAAATGGACCTATGACAACATTGCGTGGATGACGGATCAGATCAAAAGTATGGGTGCTTCGTTTGATTGGAGCCGCAGGATCGCGGCTTCAGACCCGGATTACTACAAATGGACGCAATGGCTGTTTTTAAAGTTATATGAAAAAGGCCTGGCTTATCGCGGGAAGGCAATAGTGAATTGGGATCCAGTAGATAAAACGGTGCTGGCCAATGAGCAGGTTCTGCCGGACGGCACAGCCGAACGCTCGGGAGCAAAGGTTGAAAAAAGAGAGCTTGAGCAGTGGTTTTTCAAAATCACTGACTATGCTGAAAGACTGCTTGCGGATTTGGACGATCTTAAGTGGCCGGAACAAATCAAGGATCAGCAGCGCAACTGGATCGGACGATCCGAGGGGGCATTATTAAAGTTTCCAATTTCCAATTTCCAATTTCCAATTGAGGTATTTACCACAAGGCCGGATACACTTTTTGGCGCAACATATATGGTTCTGGCCCCTGAACATCCGCTAATCGCCAATCTCGAATCTCAAATCTCAAACTGGAAGGAAGTTGAGCAATATATTGAGAAAACTAAAAGCAAAACAGAACTTCAGAGGACGGCCCTCGAAAAAGATAAGACAGGTGTTGAGCTCAAGGGTGTGAAAGCAATCAATCCGGCAACCAAAGAGAAAATTCCGATCTGGATTGCTGATTATGTGCTTATGAGTTATGGGACTGGCGCAATCATGGCCGTGCCTGCGCACGATGAGCGGGATTTTGCGTTTGCCAAAAAGTTCAAGCTGCCGATTAGAAAAGTTATCAAGCCGCCACAGTTGACAGGCAGCGGGTTAGTCACGGACGCTACTAGTGGAATTTGGGGAGTTGTTCCCGGACAAAATGAACTGGAAGCTGATGTCTGGGTAGGCGAAGGAACACTTGTTAACTCTAGTGATTTTGATGGGCTCAATACGGTTGAAGCACGCAATGAAATAACAGCTAAGTTTGGCAAACCTAAAATTCAATATAAGCTTCGCGATTGGCTGATTTCGAGACAGCGCTATTGGGGAGCGCCGATACCGATTGTTTATGACCCGCAAGGTCAGCCGCACCCGATTCCGGAGAAGCACTTGCCTTGGCTGCTGCCGGAAGAAGTTGACTTTACGCCCACGGGCGAGCCGCCGTTAGGCAAGTCAAAAGAGCTTAAGGCTCGCACGGAAAAAATTTTTGGCAAAGGCTGGCGTTCTGAATATGACACCATGGACACTTTTGTCGATTCCTCTTGGTACTTTTTACGTTACTTGGATTCACAAAACGATAAAGAATTTTCCCTGTTAGAAAAGCAAAAACTTTGGATGCCTATTGATCGCTATTCCGGTGGCGCAGAACATACTACCATGCATGTGCTTTATTCCCGCTTTTTTTACAAAGCCCTGTTCGATTTGGATCTGGCCACTCATAAAGAGCCATATGTCCAGCGCTTCAACCGCGGCATTATTCTGGGAGAAGACGGCCGCAAAATGAGCAAACGTTGGGGCAACGTGGTGGATCCGGACAAGCAAGTAGCCGAAGTTGGAGCAGACAGCGTGCGTATGTATCTGGCGTTTATCGGTCCCTACAACGAGGCAGGAGCCTATCCTTGGAGCACTAAGGGCTTGATCGGCATGCGAAGATTTTTGGATAAGGTTTTTAGATTTTCTTCATTTTCCCCTTCTCCCTTGACGGGAGAAGGTGGCCGAAGGCCGGATGAGGGTGGTTCTAGTATCCATAAACTCATCAAAAGAATCACCTCGGACATTGAGGCGTTCAAATTCAACACAGCCATTGCGGCCTTTATGGAATTTTTGAATGAGAACAAGCAGATGTCGAAAGAAAATTGGGAAGATTTTCTAAGGCTTTTAGCGCCTTTTGCGCCGCATCTGACAGAAGAACTTTGGCGCCAGCTTGGCCACAAAACTTCAATCCACAAAGAACCCTGGCCGAAGTTCGATCCGAAATTGGTTAAAGAAGAAACTGTCACGATCGCAGTGCAAGTCTCGGGCAAACTGCGGGGAACCATAATTGTTGATGCCGGAACTTCGGAAGATAAGGTTAAACAGAAAGCGCTAGCCGAAGCAAACGTCAAGAGGCATCTTGAGGGCAAAAAAATTACGAAGGTGATCTTCGTCAAAGACAAGCTGATTAATTTTGTGGTGAAATAATTATGCCGAAGGATTGGTGGAAAACATTTTTTGGGAAAGACTACCTAACCCTTTGGGAGAAAAAGGGAGCTTTTAAGAATACCTCTAGGGAGATAGATTTTGTAATTAAATTAGCAGGAATAAAGAAACCACATAAAATTTTGGATCTTTGCTGTGGCCACGGCCGCCATTCTATCGAGCTTGCCAGCCGCGGATTTAAGGTGACAGGTCTTGATTATTCTAATTATGAACTTGGATTAGCTCGAAAGCAGGCTATGCAACGTGGACTTAACATCAATTTTATCCAAGCTGATGCAAGAAATTTTAAATTGAACAATAAATTTGATGTCATTCTGAATTTATTCTCAAGCGCGATTGGTTATGGCACGGATCAAGATTCACAGAAGATAATTAATCATATGGCTGGTGCACTTAAGAAAAATGGGTGCTTTGTATTTGATATAATGAGCGCCACATATCTGCTAACCAATTACAAACCTAAGGAAATTATCAAAACCGGGAGGGTGAAAGCCTTGAGTACCAGATATTTTGACCCCAAAACATTTACGAATCAAGAAAAATTGGTGGTCAAAGAAGAAAATAGAACAAGAATATACCGCAATTCTTTAAGAGTTTTTACCTATCCAGAAATGAAGCAGATGTTAGAAAAATCCGGACTAAAGCCAATAAAAATATATGGCTCGCTGATGGGAAAACCATTTAGTGTAAACACAAAAAGGATGGTAATTTTAGCAAGAAAGGGTTAGGTCTAATTCGCGCGAATAGGAGAATAATTATGGCGCAAAGAGTATTTTCACAAACATTCGCAGTGGTTGGAGCCATTCTTGAAAAAGATGGAAAGATTTTGTTTATCAAAGAAGCCGATCCCACGCCGGATCAAGGCAAGTGGAGCCATCCTGCCGGGTGGATTGATCCTGGCGAAAACCCGATTGAAGCGGCAAAGCGCGAGGTAAAAGAAGAATCAGGTTATGACTTTGAACCAACGGCTTTATTGGGTATTTATTCTTTGGTACGGAAAGATAGAACTGATAAATTACCAGATGTGCCGCATGCGATCAAGCTTTTATTTGTTGGTACTATTTCAGATCAACAATCCGAACTTGCCAGTGATTCAGCAGAAACCAAATGGTTTAGCCCGGAAGAAATTTATGCCATGGATGCTCAAACTTTGCGCGATGTGGATATTAAACAAGCAGTAAAAGATTACTTCGCCGGCAAGCGTTATCCGTTGGAAGTAATTAGACATACCATAAACGAATAATAAATATCATTCGGGACAGAATGACAGTTGGTCTAATTCGCGAGAATAGGAGAATAGTTTAGTGGATCATATTGCAAAGGCAATAAAAGTTCTCAAGGCCGGAGGCGTTGTGGTTTATCCGACTGATACAATTTACGGCTTGGCGGTGGATGCGACCAATGCCAGGGCGGTGAGAAAACTTTACAAGCTCAAAGACAGAGAGTTCAAAAAACCCATTCATGTTATTGTGCCGACTAAATACTGCAATACTGTCACGTATTACAGTAAGATTGTGCGACTAAA
>JACQPC010000012.1 GCA_016207695.1 Candidatus Doudnabacteria bacterium
GCCATGAACAGCTGTGTCGTGTTGGCGAATAGTTCATGCCCTGAACCTGAACGATTAGTGAATGGTTCAGGGCAAAAAAACACTATGAATTTTTATTACGTTTACGTTCTTATTAGCCAGAAAGACAATCTCAAGAATGCGAGGTTGTTTTTCTTTTTCGCGTTTTATGCTATAATATTTGCAGTTATTAAATGCTTTGGCTTAAGCCACCTCTCTCCCAGCCTCTCTCCTGCGAGGAGAGAGGGGTTCTAATCTGAAGTAAAACATTTGGAAACAAATATGGATCAAAAAACCAAGATTTTAGTGGTGGAGGACGAAGAAATCCTGCTAACTGCCTTGATTGAGGAATTAAAACAAGAAGGCTTTGAGGCTGTGGGCGCCAAGGATGGGGTAGAAGGAATAGACAAGGCTGTTTCAGAAAAGCCTGATCTGATTCTTTTAGATTTGGTTATGCCGAAACTGGATGGCATTGGCGCCTTAAAGGAGATCAAAGCCAAGCCGGAAACCAAGGACATCCCGGTGGTCATCCTCACTAACTTGTCTGATTACGACAAGATTTCTGATGCGCTGTCACTGGGGGCAATGGATTATTTGGTGAAAGCCAATTACCGCCTGGAGGAGCTGATTAATAAGATTAAAGCAGTGCTGGAGCGGAAACAATCAGGACCAGCCTCCGGTATCGCAATATAATAATGGCTTCCCATGAAGATTACAAAAATCTGATCAATGATATTATTGCCAAGCAGACAGTCGTGCTTGGTTCAGATATAGTGCTGCTTAAGGCTAAAAATGTTTCAGGACTGGCTCTCGATTCTTCTGGTAAAGTAATTTCTTTAAGTGGGAATCCACAGGAAATTTTGCAGAAATTGATCGATGAATATGTCACTCTTTCCGGTCAAATTGTTAAAAATATTCTGACGCCGATCCTGGAAAAATATCCTGACATAAAAATTTCAATCTGAAATGTTCACTTCAGAAACAACAAGCATTTTGATTCAAGGCCTGCTGGTGGCCATAATTATTGGGGTGTTTTACAATTTTTGGGCGTCCAGCAAGGCTTATGGCGGCATTGTCGGGCGGGCGCTGAAGCTTTTTGGCGCCGGCCTGCTGTTTATCACCATTTCTGTTTTGGAGAAGATACTGATCAATTTCAGCGTGATCGAGCAGACCCCCAACTTAGGCTTAGTCCAAGACTTACTGAACTTGGTCGGACTTTTCCTGCTAGCCCGCGGTTTTTTCATTCTGGCTTCAGTAGCAAAGGGCTAAGACTACCGGGTTCAAAGGAGCGGACAGAAACAAAATGCTTAATAATCCTGCCCAACTTTTTTTACCATTGGCAATCTACACGGTGATTGTCTTTGTTTTTATTTGGCTGGAAAACCGCAGGATCTCATACCGGCTGCATATCAAAGAAGCGGAGATGGTCAGAAGGATGTATGAAGTCTCGATTCTTAAGGAGCTGGGTGAGCGCATCGGCTATTCACTGAACGTTCAGAAAATCGCTGATATCATCACCGGATCGCTAAGGCAGCTTCTTTCATACTCCACTGTTTCTTATTTGCTTTTGTCCGATGAAGGCCGGGTTATTTTTCACTCGGTCTTGGAAGAATCAGTCAATCATAGATTTGTCGAAGAGGTAAAACATCGCTTGGTCAAGGCCTTGTCTGCCATGATTAATAAGGAAATCAAAGCCGAGCTGATCGATGAAAGCATTTCCGGCACCATCACCGACGAAAGCAATCGCGGAGAGATCAGATCATTCTTCAACATTCCGGTGGTAATCAACAGCCAGCCAGTGGGGATTTTGAATGTCGCATCGACCAAAGATGGCTTATACAAAGAAGAGGAAATGAGCATCCTTTACACTATCATGAACCAGGCGTCAAGCGCCGTCTCCAAACTGGAAAATATCTTAAACCAGGAAAAGGGCAAGCTCAATTCCATGGTGGCCTCGATGGCGGATGGCGTATTTATGGTGGATACCCGAAACCGCCTGTTAGTCATCAACCCGGCAGCTATTGAGATGCTTGGCATTAGCAAGCCCCAGCCTACGATTTTTGACGTACTGGACGCCCTTGCCTCCAAGTTCGACTTGCGGACGAAAATAGAGGAGAGCATCAAAAACGACCGCCTGACAGTGGAAGAACAGCTGCCTTTGAATCAAAGGGTGTTGCGTGTTTTGATCAGTCCGGTTAAGGATGCGGAAAATAAAGCTTTGGGCGCCGTGGTTTTGTTCCATGACATTACCAAGGAAAAAGCCATTGAAAAGATGCGTGAAGATTTTACTTCCATGATGGTGCATGAACTGCGAAGCCCGTTAACCGGCATTCGCTCAATTGCCAATCTCCTGCGCGAAGAGAAAATCAAGAACGAGCGGCAAAAATATCAGGAATTTATTGATTTAATCGTCACCAATTCCGCCTCCATGCTGGATTTGGTCAATGATCTTTTGGATGTGGCCAAGCTGGAAGCTGGCAAATTTCAGGTTATGAAAAAAACCACAGACCTGGCCAATGTTATTAAAGTCCGCGTGCAGTCATTCCAGTCACTGGCGGCAGAAAACCATTTGGCTTTGGAAAGCAAAGTGGAAGAAGGTCTCCCGACCCTTGATCTGGATGAAAACAAAATCGGCCAGGTTTTAAATAATTTACTTTCGAACGCTTTGAAGTTTACCCAGAAAGGCAAGATTACAGTGTCTGCCTTTGTCCTCAAAAGCGGCCAGGACTTGGCGGATAGAGTCTTGAGCTTAGGATTGATCTGGCCTGGGATTAAGAATGATATTCGTTTAAATGATGATAATGTTGTTGTGGCCGTGACCGACACCGGCATCGGCATTCCCGAAAGCCAGATTGGAAAATTATTCAACAAGTTTACCCAGCTTGAGCAGTCTGCTGTCTCCGAAAAAAAAGGAACCGGTTTGGGTTTGGTAATTAGCAAAGGAATCGTGGAAGCCCACGGGGGGAAAATTAACGTAGTTTCTGACGAAGGAAAAGGGACAACGTTCTATTTTACCCTGCCTCTAAAAAATCCGAATATCGAATATCGAAATCCGAAACAAATTCAAATGACAGAAATTTTAAATTCAAAACAGTTTTGAACAATTGAGCATTTGAATTTAGATATTGTTTAGGATTTAGTGCTTCGTGCTTAGGATTTAACTATTAGGATTTAGTATGGCTAATAGACATTTATCC
>JACQPC010000008.1 GCA_016207695.1 Candidatus Doudnabacteria bacterium
GCCCCAGCAACAGGTTCAACCCTAACTATCGCTGATGGCAAGACTTTGACAGCATCGAACACTCTAACTTTTACCGGCACTGATTCCTCCTCCATAGCTTTCGGCGGAGGAGGGACAGCGGCTTACACCGGAGGCACCCTGGCTCAATTCGCAGCCACTACTTCTCTAGAACTTCTAGGAGTGATATCCAATGAGACCGGCAGTGGAGCCTTAGTCTTTGCCACTAGTCCAACTTTGGTCACACCTGCTCTTGGTACTCCCTCTGCCTTGGTTGGAACAAACATCACCGGCACTGCATCGAACTTAACCGCAGGATCTGTCACCAATGCCACCTTGACCACCGCTCTTACCGTCAACACCGGCACAGTCACCCTCACCGGCAATGTGGCTAATACTTCTGTGCTAACCATCGGAGCCGGGGGAGTCTCGGTATCTGGTGCCAACACCGGAGACCAAAATCTCTTCTCGACCATAGCTGTTTCAGGACAAAGCAATGTTGTTTCTGATGCCGCTTCAGATACCCTCACATTAGCCGCAGGCACAGGCATTACCATCACCACTGATGCCACTACTGACACTATTACCATCACTGGCAGTGCCGCAGGAGCCAACACCGCTTTGTCTAACCTTGCCTCTGTTGCCATCAACACCTCTCTCATTTCTGACACAGACATTTCCGATGATCTGGGAAGCGCTGCTATTAGATGGAACAACATCTATGCGGCTAACCTCGCAACCGGGGATACCGCCGCAGATACCCTGACTTTCCAAGCCCGGGATGTGGATGGGGCTTCCTGGACGACCTTTGCCACCTTAACCGCTGGCAACACCCCGACTTTCTCCATTGACAATGCCACTGTCACAGCCTTAAACACAGGATTACATATCCTTGATACCAATGCTTCCCATGACTTAATCATCGCTCCAGGATCAGACCTGACTGCGGACAAGACTTTGACGATTACCACTGGGGATTCTGACCGGACATTGACCTTAAATGGCAATGCTACACTAAATGACTGGTTTGACCAGAGTGTTAAGACCACAGCCAGCCCGACGTTTGCGACCGTGACTTTGAGCTCAAACCTGCTGCCGAGCGCTTCGCCCACCGCGGGAGCGAGCAGCCAGACGACGACAAATGTCATTACGACTGGAGAAGGGAAAGCAGATATTTCTATAGCTATCGGTACAGATGGCTTTCCAGTCATCAGTTATTATGATTCAACCAGCGGAGATCTTGAATTTATTAAGTGTGGCAATGCGGCTTGTTCATCAGGTAACTCTACGACAACCCTTGATTCTGATGGCAATGTTGGTCAATACTCTCGTGTTGCAATTGGTTCAGATGGGTTACCAATAATTGCTTATTACGATGTAACCAATACAGATCTCAAGACTATACATTGCGGTAATGCAGCTTGTTCCTCGGGGAATACCACAACTAGACATACAAGCACTGATAATCAGGGAGTATGGAACTCAATTGCTATAGGAACAGACGGCCTACCAGTTATAGCTTTTCATTCTGGTGATGCAAATAATGCATATATAGTTCACTGTGCCAATGTTAATTGCACTAGCATCACCGATACGGGTTTTACGTCAGGCGTCAATGGTAATTATAACTCTATTGCCATAGGATCTGATGGCTTGCCTATACTTGCTACTTATCATAATGCAAGTGGTGATCTCGTGGCATTCCGTTGTGGCAATATAACATGTACCGCTAGTAATACTACAACTACTGTTGACTCTACAAATGATGTTGGGCAATACACTTCTCTAACCACGTCCGCCAACGCTTCTTCATTTGTGACATGGATTTTTTACTATGACGTTACCAATGGCGACCTTAGAAGAGCTGAGTGTTTTAATTTAAATTGTTCGAGCTCGACAACTGGAACCGTTGAAACAACAAATGATATTGGGAAGTACAATTCAGTAGCGGTTGGGCCCGACGGGTTTCCAATCTTGGCGTATTATGACGTCACTAATGGCAACTTAAGAACGGCAAAATGTATATCCCAGCGTTGCGATGCTTTTACCATTACTGCAATTGATACGACAGGTGATGTTGGTCAATATACTTCCATCGCTATTGGCACTGATGGCTTGCCGGTAATTGCATACTACGATGTCACAAATGTTTATTTAAAAGTCGTCAAATGCGCCCAGGCTGATTGCTCGCAAACCGCGGGAGGCAGCTATACCGGCGGCAGTAACGTCGGATCAATCGGTGCATACTTCAACAACGTCTACGCCAACTCCTACTGGGGCAAGCAGTTCCAAATCGCCAACTTTGACGTGGCAGAAGAATATGCCACAGACGACCCGAGCATTGAGGCTGGAGATGTCGTCTGTTTGGGTCAGATTGCTTCGGAGGCCTCCGGCCTCTTCGCAAATTCGAATAGTGCCGATACCGCATCTGCGACCCCGGACTTGATCCGGGGGAAGCAGTCTACCTCTGGCTTAGTCAAATGCAGCCCCAACGGTAAATCGCCTTTGGGAGTGGTCTCCACCAAGCCAGCTATTATCTTGGGAGATTGGGGAGAGCAAGCCAAACCCCCCAATGTCAAACCTGTGGCCTTAGCTGGACGTGTCCCTGTGAAGGTCACGGATGAGAACGGGCCAATCCAAGCCGGAGACTATATCTCTCTTTCGACCACGCAAAAAGGCTATGCCCAGAAGATGAGCCAGTCAGGCATGGCATTGGGTATGGCCTTGGAATCTTTTGGATCCGGAGAAGGACATACTGGGGCGAAGGGATCAATTCTAGTTTTCGTTAACCTTACTTATCAAAAGATTTCACTTTCAGAAGATGACCAGGGCAACCTCATCAATGACGATGAGAAAGTCTATGAGTTTGGAGGCCTTGCCTTGGTTGATGTCAAAGCCATAGCGTCTATTTCCGGCAAGTGGAGCATTGATGAATCAGGCTTACTGGTTGCAGTCAAAGTGAAAGCCGAGGTAGTCGAGGTGACAAAAGGTGTAACTATCTTTGACCGGACAACGGGATCGCCATATTGCGTGTTCGTGGACGGCGGTATTATTAAGACAGAAGCAGGAGCTTGCGATGCAATACAGGAGGCAGCAACTAGTAGTGGGACAGCGGCTGGGGAGGCAACAGATACTTCAAGCAATTCTGAATTAAATTCAGAATCGGCCCCCGGCGGGACAGAGGTGCAGCCGCTCAGTACGCCCGAAACGGATTCGGCAAGCTCACCGCAGGCAAGTTCGGGATTGCAAGAAGAACCAGCTGGCACAGAAGAGCCTGTGAGTGAGTCGGTGGCTGAACCAGTACCGGAGCCAGAGTCTTTGTAGCGTATAGTTGCAATTATTCAAAAGTCCAGCTTATAATTAAGCGTTATGCGCTTGCTTTGGTCTTATCTAAAAAATTACAAAAAAGTCCTTTTTGGAACCCTGATCCTGGCCACCATCAACCAGGTTTTTTCGCTGTTGGACCCGCAGATTTTTCGGCTGTTGGTTGATAACTATATCACCCAAATCGGCAACATTTCACAAGATGATTTTTTGCGAGGAGTCGTGCTCCTGCTTTTGGCCACCGTGGGCGTGGCTTTAGTTTCCCGCATTGCCAAAAACTTCCAGGATTATTATTTGAACGTCGTGGTGCAGAAAGTTGGTACGCAGATGTATGCGCACAGCGTGGACCATTCTTTTTCCTTGCCTTACGCGGTTTTTGAAGATCAGCGCTCTGGCGAGTTTTTGCAGAAATTGCAGAAAGCCAGAACCGATGCGCAAACTTTTTTAACTTCCAGCGTCAATATTTTGTTTTTTTCCGTGATAGGCATCCTGTTCGTGATTGTTTACGCGTTTTACGTGCATTGGGCAATTGGGCTTTTGTATTCGCTCATGATTCCGGTTTTGGGATTAACCACGTATCTTATCAGCCGCAAGATCAAATCGGCCCAGATAAAAATCATCCAAGAAACCGCAGCCTTAGCAGGCGCTACTACGGAAACCTTGCGCAATGTCGAGTTAGTCAAAAGCTTGGGATTGGAAAACCAGGAAATCAAGCGGCTTAACGATACCAATGCCAAGATTCTTGAGCTGGAATTGAAGAAAATCAAAATCATTCGGACATTCAGTTTCATCCAAGGGACGGTGATCAACGCTTTGCGCTCGGGCTTAATGTTTCTAATGCTTTGGCTGATATTTACCCAAGGTATTACTTTTGGCGAGTTTTTCAGCCTTTTGTTTTATTCGTTTTTTATCTTTAACCCCTTAGCCTCATTCGGCGACGTGGCCCAGCAATATCAGGAAGCCAAAGCCAGCCTGGACCGGCTGGATGAGATTTTGAAAATTGAGAAAGAAAAGCAACCCGAGCACCCAGTTGAGCTTGGTAAAATAGACAATATTCAGTTTAATGATGTCACGTTCCAATATTCCGCCGCAGACAAGCCCGCAATTGCCGATATTGGCATTGAGATTAAGGCCGGCGATGTGGTGGCATTTGTCGGCCCTTCGGGCAGCGGTAAAACGACACTGGTGAAATTATTGGTTGGGTTGTATCAGCCAACTGCCGGCGCCATTTTGTTCAATGGCATTAATTCCAAGGAGATTGATCGGGAAGTCTTCCGCAAGCACATTGGGCTAGTGGCGCAAGACACCCAGCTGTTCGCCGGCACGATTCGGGAAAATCTTTTATTTGCATATCCAGGGGCTTCTGATGAAGATTGCGTTAAAGCCATACAGTCAGCTGCGGCCATGACCTTGTTGCAACGAGGCGGACAGGGATTAGACACGCGCATTGGTGAAGGCGGACTTAAGCTATCCGGCGGAGAAAAACAACGCCTGGCGATCGCGCGTGCGCTTTTGCGCAAGCCGGATTTAATAATTTTTGACGAAGCGACCTCAAGCCTGGATTCCATCACTGAAGAGCAAATAACGCAAACCATCAAGGAAATAGAAAAGCAGCAGCCGAATTTGATCAATGTACTGGTAGCGCACCGGCTTTCGACTATTATGCACGCGGACAAAATTGTGGTTTTGGAAAGAGGACGAATTGCCGAAACTGGCAATCATGATCAGCTGCTTAACAAGCAAGGGCTGTATTATGCCCTCTGGCGCCAGCAGGCAGCTACTTCTTTCCTTTATTATGAAAAGCCTCGTGAATATCCCGCAGGCGCTGGTTTGTAAGATGAGTATAGATTTGCGTGGTGGATATTGAGGCATGTCCCAGCATTTCCTGCACAGACCGCAAATCTGCGCCGTTGGCCAACAAATCAGTGGCGAACGAATGCCGCAGAGTGTGCGGCGTTATTTTTTTCGTTATCCCTGCCAGTTTGGAGTATTTTTTTATAATGCGCTGAACCGACCTGGGCGCAAGCCCTGGAATGTTTTTATCCATGCTTGCCATTTGTTTGGCCACTGATTCTTTTTCATCGTGCCGGATGAACAAGGCTTTGGAATTGTCATCCCGCGCCTCCAGATATTTTTTCAAAGCTTCCGCGGCTTTGTCCGAAAGAAATACCAAGCGGAGCTTGTCGCCCTTGCCGCGGACCGTAAATTCTTTTTTCTTAAGATTGATGCTGTCTTTTTTCAGGCTTACCAGTTCCGAAATCCGAAGGCCGGTGGAAAACAGGAACTCCAAAATTGCCCGATCGCGCAATTTTGTCGTGTTATGTTTTTCTTGATTGGTCGCTTCAAACAGCCGCTCCAAGTCGTCGTTGTCCAGAAAGTCCACTGTGCGGGTGGGGGTTCGTGGAAGCTCGATTTTTTCAGCAGCCAGAGTTTTGACGTCGATCTTGGCCAAGTATTTAAGGAAGCTTCGCAAGGCGATGAGGTGATAATTTTGTGTTATGATCTTCAGCGCTTTTTCTTTTTGCGTCATCCGGTTTAAGAACAGGCGATAGGAGCGGATGACTTCAAGGTCGATATCTTTGGGATCCTCAACACCCTGCCCGGCCGCAAAGTCCACGAACCGTTTAAGGTAATGGTCATAATTGCGCAAAGTCATCTTCGATCTGTTGCGCTCAATTTCCAGGTATTCCAGGAAC
>JACQPC010000013.1 GCA_016207695.1 Candidatus Doudnabacteria bacterium
ATTAAATAGCCTAATTTGCCCTTAAATAAGCCAAAAATAGGATTCTGATAAACTATCTTCAAATATATATTACCAAATAATAACCTTCTTGTATATTACACTTTCTTCCCAAAATCGTTTGGGAAGAAGGCTCTTCATAACGCAAAACATGGAGGAAATCATGAGAGGATATAACGATGGCGATATTGAACGCCAAAGGCAAATTAATATAGAAAATGCGCGCAGAAGAAAGGAAGAAATTCTACAAAAAGCACAAGCCCGCAGACCAGTGGCAAAAAATGCGGCCGAAAGAATCGTCGCTTTTGATGACACCCAAATTGAGAAGTTCATCACGGATGCCCTGACGGATCTGAATTTTCATTTCCCCAAGGGCAAGGGAGAGCGGAACAGCGGCGACGAGGCAGTTGAAGGAACTTTTCTGTTGAAACGCCTCGAAGCATCGGACTGGTTTGTGATTTGCCGAACTCTTTTTTGGGCGATGGACGAAATGGCACCAATGGGGTTGCCATTTCTATGGCTTCTATGGCTCAATTCAGAGAGATGGGAAAAGGAAGAAACCGCGGCTGACTGTGTACGCCGAATATTCGATGTGACCCGCGAGTTCGCTTTGCAGGTGCTTAAAAACTCTGAATAGCAAAAAGGAGATGAACGATGAAAATTTTTGTTCTGAATACGGGCGGCACTTTGGGAATGGCCGGCAAACCGCTTCGCCCGGTCAAGTCAGCGGCCCAACTGCTCAAGGGTATTAAAATCCCAAAAGGGCTGGAGTTGACGCTCGAGGACTTTCCCGAGAAAGAGGACTCGACCAACATTCCCCACGTCAACCGGGTGCGTTTTGCCCAGCGCATTGCCGAGGTCCACGACGATCACGATGCCTTTCTGGTACTGCATGGCACGGACAGTCTCGCGCTCACGACTTCTGCGTTCTGGATGATTTTCAAGCAGTCGCTGCAAAAATCGGTTTTCGTTGTTGGCGCGCAGAAGGCCAAAAACGAAGCCGGCAGCGACGTGTCCATGCAGATCGCTAATACTCTGCGGATAGCCAAGTGCTTCCATCGCAAAAACATTATCGGCGTGTACAACGTATGCATTGATGATGTTTGGGATGGCTGCCGTCTAAAGAAGCGCGCTGACTCTGACACCATGGCATTCCACACGCCCGGGCGATCACCAGTGGCCAAAGCCTGGCCCACGATCAACCTCGGCGAGGGACTGCGCAATCGTCTGCGAGACCCGGTGCTTGCGATTCAGGGCTTGCGCCTGGATACCCGGTTCGAACGACGTGTGGCAACTTTCAAGGTCTCGGTTGATGATCCGCCCTGCGTACTTATGGATCAGGTCGAGAAACGCCAACTCGCCGGTGCGATCCTGGAATGCAGAGGCGCAGGCAATATTCCAGATCGGATTTTCGATCAGGAGGAGATGCCTTTCTCGTGGATCGACGCTCTTCAGAGAGCGACTGTCGCCGGTATTCACGTCGGCATTCTCTCGCCATTTGAAGATGGCCGAGTGAATCTTGAGCGGTACGAACTTGGCAAGAAGGCCAAAGACGCTGGCGCGATCAGCCTCGAGAGTCTCACGCCTGACATGGCGGATGTGAAATTTCGCCAGGCCATTGCCCTGCACCCGAATGATCCGGGTCGAATTCAGGAGTTCATCTCGACAAACATTGTCGGCGAACTCCTGCCAGGAGAGGAGGACCTGGAATGACGCACTGCTCAAAGCCCGCCCTAGATTTCAAAATCTAGGCGGGTTTTTTATTTCTTCGCCCCGAGTATGTACATCAGTCTACAAAAATTACGATCGTTATTTCTGTAGACTTCAGACCTTGGCCGATAACAATCCCGCAACAAGCCAGAAGGCGATGCTCCCCTGTTGCAGGGTGAGCGGGAAATGATCCACCAGGCCGATCGCGAGAAAGCCAAAGAAAATAATTAACAAAGTAATTTTCAGATCGAGCGGCGCCTCGGACCGCAATCCTCGCTTTATTATTAGAAAGAGCAAGATCAGAAATGCTACGAGCGCGAAGATGCCACTCTCGGCCGCAACCAGCAAATAGATATTGTGCACTGGCTGGTGGGAATACGGCATTAGTTTTTCATCAGCATAATCCTGCATCCGCACCACGAAATTTTTGAGCCCAACTCCCAGGAGTGGTTTTTGTTTGATCATTTTCACGGCAATTCCGCCAAGCAGCTCGCGGTCGCCGAGACTTTCCAGAACATCACTCTCGGCTTTACCGGTCCTGACCCCGAAAAAGCGATCCTGGATCTGCTGGTGAAACAGGAAATAGTTAATAGAAGCAATCATAAGGATAAGCATAAGAATAATGGCTAAATTTTGGGGTTTATAAAATTCTTTCACGTGAAAGCGGGCTCCAGAATGGATGCCCTGCATATACGGCCTTCGAATTGCCAGGAAAACCGCCAAAAACCAGAGCAAAATCCCAGCGCCTGTCAGCAATAATGTAAATCGTGAAAAGGTCACCACAAGGCCCGTAATTATAATCAATAAAAATAGGGATAATAGGATTGTTTCACGTGAAAGCACCTTTTGTTTCACGTGAAACAAAAGATACAAATTGACCAAAATCCCCATAAACAGCAGGCCAGCAAAAACATTTGGATGTGAAAAGGTGCCGTAAGCCCGCAAATTCACCGAAATATCCGAAATTGGGCTTAAATAAGGGAAAGATTGGTAAAACCAAGGGCTCGCCACCCCGTGTGAAACAAATTCAGCGATATCCCGCAATCCGGGCCGCAAGTATTCTTCGCCTAAAAACTTTAGGCCAAGCGAAGACTGGCCTAGGTATTGGACAATGCCGAGCAAGGCCTGGAGCGACATACTGGCCAGGAAAATCCAAAAGATCGTGCGAAATGTTTCACGTGAAACATTTTCACGAATATAGGCAAAAAGGAGCAAAAACTCGGTTGTTTTTACCAGACCCAAGAGTGAAAGTATTGTTTCATGTGAAACAATGATAGAAATGGCTAAGATAAGCCAAAAAAGGACCACAACAAGATAAATGGGGTCTTGTTTCACCGAAAGAATACCCCCTCTTAGTCTCCCCCTCTTAGAA
>JACQPC010000009.1 GCA_016207695.1 Candidatus Doudnabacteria bacterium
ATCTTCGGCTGCTTCGGATTTTTCTTCTGGTAGTGATCCATATTGAAACACGACTACTCCCCGGGCGACCACTTGATCCTTGCGGTCATACACGACCGATTTTCTTTCAGTCACGCGCAGAAACTTATATTTTTTTACTAAGTGTTCGGAAATGGGATCCAAAATAGTATATCCATTTTGAGTCGCGAAGTCAAGATTGGGCATAAACGCGTAATCCGAACTGCTGATTTTGTATGCCGGAAAGCACATGACCACTCTAGCGCCAGGAGACAAAAACTTGGCAAACTCCTTGAACACCTGGTCATATAATTTTTCTAAGGTCTTAAAATTATGGTTCATCTCCGGCCTCTTTGGCAGTTTGCCGTAGATAGGCCCCAACGTGCCTTCGGTCACAACAGCGGAAGTCGGCAACTTGGGCAGATGAATTGAAATCTCCGCCGCGTTTGCGGCAAAAAGCTTATATCGGCCGGGGGATAACCGGTAGCGGTTGCGAAACCACTCCAAGTTCTTTTCGCTGTTCTCAATCATCCACTGCTCAATATCCGAGCCTATGGCTTTGTATCCCAGCAGCATCGCTTCCTGAAGAATAGTGCCGCAGCCGCAAAACGGATCCAGAATGTATTCCAACGGCTTCAACCTGCCAGCCAGATTGATCATGCTCTGGGCGACTTTGGGAGGGATCATACCCACGCGCTCATCGCGCGCCGGCCGCTGATAATCGCGCCGCCCGTAATCTTCATAATTCTGCACAGTCAGGGTTTTGCCCACAAACACTCTTTGCGTGCCGGAAATCACCACAATCTCCGCGCCCTTGGAAATCAATTGGTTTTCATTAACTTGAACAGATGAAAGCGCTTGGGAAGGGAACTGGGGCAGGACCGCCCGCACGCTCTGCGCGCCATCCTGTAAGATTTTTTTTATGAAAAATGCGATCCTCTGCGATTCTTCGCGAAAACGCACAGTGGGATCTAAGGAATAAATCGAAACGCCAAACTGCTTCTTGCCGGAATACTGGGTAAAATAATCATTGTTGATCCGCTTAAACGTGAAGTAAGTTTCCATCACCTCTGACGGATACTGCTTGCCCTTCTTTTGGAAAGTGTCAAAAAGTCGTATAATTTTAATAACTCCGCCTAAACGCGGCTGGAGCGTTTCCGCAACAATCGGCTTATCGGTTTCAATAGCCACGACTTCCGGCGAGCAAACCAAAATCTTATAGCCAATTTCTTGGTTTTTCAAAACCTCAAGCAGCTCGGCCAACGATAAGGTGAAAACCCTCCCTAAAACAAACGCGTATCTCATGGACTTAAAAAACTGGATGAAAAATAATCAACAAAAAATCGCTCTTACGATAGGCTATTTTTTGGTTTCAACAATCAGTTTCGGTTTGGGCGGGGTAGTGGCGCTTAAAAACAAGCCGGAAGTGCAAGCGGAGCAACTCCCGCTTACTAATAATACCACGATTGAGTGTAAAATTAAAGGGAATATCAACACCAAGGGAGCCAGGATTTACCACATGCCGGATGGCGCATTTTACAAGCAAACCAACCCCGAGCAGTGCTTCGAAACCGAAGAACAAGCCCAGGCAGCAGGTTTTACCAAATCCTCACGATGAAGCGAATATATTTAGACAATGCAGCTACCACACCGATCGACCCGCGCGTGTCCAAAGCCATGCGTGATTTTGAGCTTGAGTTTTATGGCAATCCCAGCTCGATTCACCGTGAAGGACAAGTTGCGCGTGCAAAAATAGATTCTGCTCGCGCAAATATTGCGGCTTTTCTGAATTGCAAAGCCCAGGAGATTATTTTCACCTCCGGCGCCACCGAGGCGAATAATCTTGCGATACAGGGAGTCATAAGCCACGCGCTTTTGGATTTGGCTGTCAAACCTCATGTGATTACAACAATGCTTGAGCACCAGTCAGTTTATAACCTTATAAAAGAACTGGAAGAAAGGGAAGTGATAGAAGCGACTTTCATCAAGCCAGACAAAAACGGCTTAATTGACCCCGACGACGTTATCCGGGCAATCAAAAGCAATACAGTATTAATCTCCGTAATTTTTGTGTCCAACGAAATCGGCTCTATTCTGCCCATCCGCGAAATCGGCAAAGCGCTATCATCACTACCACCTACAACCTACAACCTGAAACCTCTTTTCCATACCGACGCCGTTCAAGCCGCAAAGTTCTGTAATCTCAACGTGGAAAAGCTCGGCGTAGACCTTTTGACCTTATCGGGACACAAGATTAACGGGCCAAAAGGGATTGGGGCTTTGTATATCAAATCCGGCACTAAAATTAGGCCTCTGATCTTCGGAGGCTCTCAAGAATACGAAAAACGGCCAGGGACCCAGAACACGGCCGGAATCATCGGTATAGCTAAGGCTTATAATCTCTTAGGCTCTTTGGAAAATCGCCAAAAAAATGCGGAAAAAATTTCCAGGCTTCGAGATGAGTTGCTAGAATTTCTTTCGAACCAAAAACGCGTTGAAATCAATGGACCAATGGGGGATAACAGAACTGCTGATAATATAAGTTTTACGATCCTAGGGGCTGACCAGGAATTGATCATATCCAAGCTCGACCTGGCTGGGATCGCGGCCTCTACCGGCTCTGCATGTGTTTCGGGATCAACCAAACCCTCGCATGTCATTCATGCACTAGGCAAGGTTGGCAAAAAGCCAGCAGCCACGGTTCGTCTAAGCCTGTGCCGCCAGAACACCCAGGATGAGATAAAACAGGTAATCAAAGTCCTGACTAGAATCCTGCAAGGAACGGTTTCATGATAATACTTCGTTTTTA
>JACQPC010000016.1 GCA_016207695.1 Candidatus Doudnabacteria bacterium
AATAGTAAATAGTAAATAGGATGTTCAAGGAATTTAAAGAGTTTGCAATCAAGGGCAATGCGCTTGATTTAGCAATTGGCGTCATTATTGGTGCGGCTTTTGGGCAAATTGTCAATTCCCTGGTCAATGACATATTTTTGCCTTTATTAAGTTTGTTTACCGGCACGGTTGATTTCAGCAACGTTGTCATCGGCCTGCCGGGGCCGGGAGTGTTGAAGTTCGGGTCTTTTTTAAACGCCCTAATCAATTTTCTTATAGTATCCTTTGCAGTATTTATCCTAGTTAAGCAAATCAACCGCTTCAAGCGCAAGCCCCAAGAGGCCAGCAATACCAAAGAATGCCCGTTTTGCAAGTCCGTGATTAATCTTAAAGCGACCCGCTGCCCCGAATGCACCTCGGAGCTTAAGTAAAATGGAAATAGCAAAAAAATCGATCAAAGAGCACAGGAAATACAGGGGTAAGTTTGAGATTCACTCAAAAATGCCGCTTCAAAACAAACGGCATTTATCCATTGCTTACACACCAGGAGTTGGCGCGGTTTCATCTTTGGTGGCGAAAAATCCCAAATACGTCTGGAATGTCACTGCCAAGCAAAACATGGTGGCCGTGGTTTCGGACGGCTCGGCAGTTTTGGGTTTGGGCAACATCGGCCCCCTGGGTGCCTTGCCGGTGATGGAAGGCAAGGCTGTGCTGTTTAAGCGGTTTGCCAATATTGATGCTGTACCAATAGTTTTGGCGACTCAAGACGTTGATGAAATCATAAGCGCGGTCAAATGGATAGCGCCAACATTTGGCGGAATCAACCTTGAGGATATTTCAGCTCCGCGCTGTTTTGAAATAGAAACAAGGCTTATCAAAGAGCTTGATATTCCCGTTTTTCATGATGACCAGCACGGTACGGCAATTGTGGTCCTGGCAGCGCTTTTTAATGCTCTAAAAGTGGCTGGCAAAAACCTGGGTAAAATTAAAATCGTGATTTCCGGCGCCGGTGCTGCTGGCACGGCAGTCGCCAAACTTTTGATCGCGTCAGGGTCTAAGAATATTTTGATTTTAGATTCCCAAGGGATTGTGGCTGCCGGAAGGAAAGGCTTGACTTTGGAGAAACGCGAATTGGCTCACTTAACTAATCGAAAAAATATTCAAGGCGATCTTACAGCCGCTTTGGTTGGCGCTGATGTTTTCATAGGAGTCAGCAAGCCTGGGATATTAAAACCGGAAATGATTAAGACTATGGCGGCTCGGCCGATCATTTTCGCCCTGGCCAATCCAATTCCGGAAATCATGCCGGTTGATGCCAAGAAAGCCGGCGCTTATGTGGTCGCCACTGGCCGCAGTGATTTTCCCAATCAAATTAACAACTCTTTGGTTTTTCCAGGATTTTTCCGCGGCCTGCTTGATGGAAGAATTGGAAAAGTCACGCAAGGCATGAAACTTAACGCGGCATCCGCCTTGGCTGGATTAATCAAAAAACCAAGCAGGGAGAAAATCCTGCCTGGGGCGTTTGATAAAAGAACAGTGCCGGCAATTGCCCGCGCGGTTATTCGTAGCCTGGGAAGAAGTCGGTCATAATTTTAGGGATTCTCATGCCTTTAAGCATTTTTTCGAACGCCTCGACCATTGGCTCCGGTCCGGAAACATAGAATGTCCGCGACAGATAGTCGGGAACTTCCTGTTTGATGAAAGATTCATCAATGCGGCCAATTTTGTAGATTGCTCGGACTCCGTTGTCTTTCGCGGCCCCCAAGAGTTGCTTAAACGCTATTTCTTCAAGGGTATTGGCTGAATAGAGCAGGACGATGTCCCGCTTTTCTTTTTGATCCACCAAATATTTGATCATGCTTAAATAAGGTGTTATACCAATGCCGCCGGCTATAAACGCCAGCTTTTCGGCTGTATTTTCGGGCAGGACAAAATCCCCGTCCAGATTGCCTGCCACAAGCTCGCTTCCTGGCTCCATTTTTGCCAGGGTTTGCTTGAATGTGCTTGGGTTTTCCACTGCCATTTTGGTCACCAGCATAATGTTTGTTTGGGTGGGCGAGGAAGCAATGGTGAAGTATCGCCTGATGCCGCGCTGGTCCGGGTGAGCATGGGGCAAGGTCCACTGCAAGTATTGCCCGGCTGTCCATTTAAATTTACGCAAGGGTTCAAAAATAAAAGCCAGGGTATTTTTGGCCACAGTTTGTTTGTCCACCAAAAGCACGGCCCCTTTGGGGCTTTTGCTGAAAAGAAAAAAGATAAGGTTGGCGCTAAGCAGTCCTGTTTCCAAGGAATAAGAAAAATCCGGCACAAAGTTTTGGTAAGCAAAAATCGCGACTGCGGTGGCAATTCCGTATGCGATTCGGAGTTTTTTCCCTGCTGGAGCTGTAAGCGGCTCCACCAGCATGACCACAGCGAAGTAAATGATGGCGGCGCTGACAGTCAAAGATCCTGATGAAATTACTACAAGCATGAAATGTGGTACCAGAAAAGCTAGGACCAAATGAAACCAGCGCAGTTTTTTCAAAATGAGAAATCCTCCAACAAGCATAACAGGTAGCAAATAAACATTGCCCACCCACCACGAAGCGCCTTGTCCCAAAATTAATGCCGCAGCAAAAACGCCAAACGCCGCCGGATTGAAAATATGCCTGCCTTTGTAGGCCAAAATGTATTTGGATCCCATTGCCAGCAGGCTTAACACTGTCAGGTAAAGCAAATTACCAAAGACTAGAGGATTTAAAGGCCCCGCGATCAAAGTCAGGATTTCGGCAGTAATGAACTGGGATTCGTAGTTTGTTTTAACTTTGAATGTCAGGGAGAAGATCTTATTAATAGCCCAACACGCGGCGATCAGGTAAATAAGCTGGGCCAGTATATGCCACCAGGTAAACTTTAGAACTCCAAAGAAGCTTAAGGCCGCAGCAGCAAAGATCAGTATTCGCAGAAAATACAGCATTAGCTGATACATGGTGATTTTATTGAGGAAGTTTTTGATAAATGCCGGCATGAATATATTATGACACCGCGAAAAGTATTAACGCAATCCCGAACCCCGGGCCGGACTCGGATCCGGCCTCGATTCGGGATCTCTAAATGAGATGCTGAAACAAGTTCAGCATAGCGGGTTAATTAAAACAAAAGTCCCCAGATTTCTTGGGGACTTAGGCGGCGACTTTGGCTAGCTTCCGGGTTTCAGTTTTTAGGCACTTAACGCAGACTTTGATTCGTTGTCCATGCGGCAATTTCATCCATTGGAGGTTGGGATAAAGCCGGACCTTAGTTGATTGCATGGAATGTGAGCGCCTGACTGAAGAAAGATAGCCCTTGCCGCAGATTTGGCATTTGCGCATATACTATTGTTAAGGTATTAATTAAGCGGTAGAATTTAAGCACTTGTAAATATTAGCATAAGTAAAAGAATTAAGCAACACCGGTGTCATTCTGAGGCATAGCCGAAGAATCTCACTTGAGATCCTTCACTTCGTTCAGGATGACAATACCTCACATGGAACCTTTAAGTATTGTCATTTTTATTTTTATCCTCCTGTTCTCCGTAATCTTTCATGAGGTCGCCCACGGATTAGTGGCAGAGAGATTGGGTGATCCCACGGCGCGGTATTCCGGGCGCCTGACTTTGAATCCCATCCCCCACATTGATTTGTTCGGCTCAATTCTTTTGCCTGCTTTTCTTTTTTGGGCCGGGCTTCCTGTGCTGGGAGCCGCTAAACCCGTGCCGGTCAATTTTCAGAACCTGCGAAACATGAAGCGAGACACGATTTTGGTATCCTTGGCAGGTCCGGCCACGAATTTTTTGCTGGCCGCCTTAGCTGGGTTGATTTTTCGCTATTCTCCCGGGCTTTCAGACATGGGTGCGGCTTTATTGCTGCAGACAGTATCGTTGAATCTGGTTTTGGGGCTGTTTAATTTAGTTCCGGTGCCACCTTTGGATGGTTCCAAAGTGCTTGCCAGCATTTTAGGCTTGATTGATGAGAACTTGATGTTTTATTTTTTCCAGTTCGAAAGGTTCGGGATTTTCCTGGTTTACCTGCTCCTCGTTGCCGGGGTTTTATTCAGAATTTTAATCCCACCATTATTAATACTCTTCAAAGTTTTTACCGGTATTGGGTATCCTTCTGGCCTATTTTAATTCTTGACAGTTAAGCCGGGAGTTGTTATTATTTGTCAGTATTTAAGCATTATCGATAAGCCTTGTTTGAGTTGCAACAACGGCGATGCGCCGTTTTTATATGCCTACGATAAATCAATTGGTCCGCAAGGGACGAACAAAACAAGTTTATAAATCCAAAACTCCGGCTTTGGACCGCGGTTTTAATTTGCTTGTAGGGCGCCCCTATGAGGTAGACAAGGGTAGTCCTTTTAAGCGGGGCGTTTGCCTAAAGGTTTATACGATCACGCCCAAAAAGCCTAATTCTGCTTTGCGAAAAGTCGCCAAAGTCCGGCTGTCCAATGGCATGGAAGTGATTGCCTACATTCCTGGGATTGGGCACAATTTGCAGGAACACTCGGTGGT
>JACQPC010000001.1 GCA_016207695.1 Candidatus Doudnabacteria bacterium
AATGATCATTGGTAATTAACTGATAAATTGATTATTGATCATTGAAAATTATCCTTATGGCGAAAAACAAGCCAGAAAAAGAAGCTAAAGAAAAGGACACAAAAAAATATACTGCAGAACAAATAACAGTTCTGGAGGGCTTGGAGCCTGTCCGAAAAAGGCCGGGGATGTATATTGGCAACACCGCGAAGGAGGGTTTCCACCATTTGCTTTCCGAAGTTGTCGATAACGCCATAGATGAAGCTATGGCTGGCTATGCCAAGCAGGTGCAGATTCTCATCCACGCCGACAATTCAGCCACGGTCATTGACGACGGCCGCGGCATTCCAGTTGATATACATAAACAAACCAAGAAATCGGCTTTGGAAACCGTACTGACCATGCTCCATGCCGGCGGCAAGTTCGGCGGAGATGCTTCGGGCTATAAAGTTTCTGGAGGATTACATGGCGTAGGTGTTTCCGTGGTTAATGCGCTTTCCGAATACCTTAAGGCTGAAGTGCGCCGAGACGGTAAAATTTACACCCAGGAATACAAGCGAGGCAAGCCTACTACTAAAGTCAAGCTAATAGGCAAAGTGCCCCCCAAGGACTCATGGCAGCATGGCACCAAAATTTTCTACAGGCCTGATGCCGAAGTTTTCACCGAAAAAGAGTTTGATATTAACTTTGTGCTTGATCATTACCGGCAGCAGGCTTATTTGACGCGCGGTGTTCATATCATCATCAATGACGAGCGCACTAATTTTTCCTATCAATACTACTTCGAAGGAGGATTAGTTTCCTACATCAAACATATCAACCGGAATAAAATCGTCAAAACTTCGCCAATTTACATCACTAAGACTGTAGATCAAATCATGGTGGAATGCGCTATTCAATACTCGGACGAGTTTACCGAAAATGTTCTGACTTTTGCCAATAACATTCATACGCCCGAAGGCGGCATGCACTTAACTGGCTTTCGCGCAGCGCTTACGCGCTCGCTTAACAATTACGGCATTAAGAACGGCTACTTCAAAGAATCCGATAAAGTCACTGGCGAGGACATGCGTGAGGGGCTTAACGCCATTATTTCGGTCAAACTGCCTAATCCACAGTTCGAAGGCCAAACCAAGGCCAAACTCGGCAATGCCGAAGTGCGCGGGATTGTGGAAGATGTCGTAGGGTCTGGTTTGGAGTTTTGGCTGGAGGAGCATCCCAGCGATGCGAGCCGCATCTTGGAAAAAGTTTTGCTTGCCTCCAAAGCCAGACTGGCAGCGCGTGCCGCCAGAGACGCTGTCATCCGCAAGGGTGTTTTGGAAGGATTGGCGCTTCCCGGCAAACTGGCTGACTGTTCAGAATCAGATCCGTCCAAGTCAGAACTATATATCGTAGAAGGAGATTCCGCGGGCGGGAGCGCGAAACAGGGGAGAGACCGCAGATTCCAGGCTATTCTTCCTCTGCGCGGCAAGATTTTGAACGTAGAGCGCGCCAGATTGGATAAAATGCTTTCTTCACAGGAAATAAGGAATTTAATTATCGCCTTGGGTGCCGGCGTCGGCGACCAATTTAAGCTAGAAAATTTACGCTATCACCGAATTATCATCATGACTGATGCTGATGTGGATGGCGCCCATATCCGCACTTTGTTGCTTACGCTTTTTTACCGCAACTTTCCAGACATCATTCATTCAGGTTATTTATACATTGCCCAGCCGCCGCTGTTCCGCGTGCAGGTAGGTAAGAACGCAGCTTATGCGTTTTCAGAAAAAGAGCGCGACTTTTTGGTTGAAAAGTTTTCTAAGGAATTAAAAGATAAAAAGGTCACAGCCAACATTCAACGCTACAAAGGGTTAGGAGAGATGAACCCTGTCCAGCTTTGGGAAACAACTATGGACCCGGCAAACCGCGTGATGCTTCGTGTGGAAGTTGAGGACGCCGAAAAAGCCAACCGAATCTTTGAAACTCTAATGGGCGACGAAGTCTTGCCCCGCAAACACTTTATCCAAACCCACGCCAAGGCAGTTAAGAACCTTGATATTTAAACTTGCCAAAAACCGCCTAGCTCTGCTATAGTTACCCTAATAAGGCCCCAGAGGCCTTTTAAAAAAGGCAAAATGACTAATCCGCTCCAATTCATAAAAGAGGCCAAGAATGAGCTGATGAAAGTAGTCTGGCCCTCTAGGCAAGAAATCCTTAGAATTACCATTGCTGTAATTCTTTTGTCATTGGCCGTGGCCCTTTTCTTAGGCGCGGTTGACTTTGGATTAACCAAGCTTGTAGAATTGTTTATTGCAAAATAAACCATGCTGCCACCTGGACATATAGCCGGAGGCTATCTTACGGGGAAAATTGCCAGCCAGTTTATCCCAGCGTTAAATACTCCAGAACTTTTGGCGCTTACAGCTTTCGCTGGCTTTCTGCCTGACCTTGATTTTTTTCTCGTATTCATTAAGGCAAAAAAATTCGTCAACACAGACGAGTCCATAAACCACCGCACTTTTCTAACCCACGCCCCACTTCTGTATCTTTTGTTATTTGTAGTTTGTTATTTGATATTTCCTGAATACCGTGTTCTTGAATTTGCTTTCGTAATCGGGACGTGGTCCCATATCTTTATCTACACTTTTTCCTCAGACGGCATTCAGTGGCTGTAG
>JACQPC010000014.1 GCA_016207695.1 Candidatus Doudnabacteria bacterium
CTCTAGGTCATACACGCCCATTAATTCGCCCATCTCAAGTATATGTCCTTCCATAGCTTTTTCCAAATCCTGTTTATTGGCAATCTTATCTCCTACCAAATCAGCATCTAGCGCGTAGAGCTTGAAAAAATATCGGTGCTCTCGATCCGGCGGGCATGGGCCGCCGTAGGCTGGCTTGCCAAAACTGGTGGTTGCCTCAATCGCCCCTATCGGCACACTGTCTTCAACAATTTCTTTCGTCTCTCGATTAATATTATACAAAACCCAATGCACCCAAGTTCCCATTGGCGCATCCGGGTCATCCATAATTAAGGCTAAACTTATTGTTCCTTGAGGGACAGCCTCAATAATCAGCGGCGGATTTATATTCTGCCCATCGCAGGTATAAGTTTTGGGGATAGGATCCCCGTAATTAAACGCCGGACTCGATAATCTCATAAAATTACGAAGTAATTTTAATAAATATTAATTAATCCCCTTTCCAGGGCTTTTTTGAAGCTGCTGTTAATATAAACCAGCGACAAAGAAAGGTAAATTATATTAAGGAACAGGCTAATCCAAAACTTGGCAGGATCAAAATGCCCGGTGTTAATGACTTCGCGCAGGCCCTCAAAAACGTAGCTGGTCGGGATAAAAGCGGAAACTTTCTGGGCCCAAAGCGGAAGCACGGTCACTGGATAGTAAATTGCCGAAAACGGGGCCAGCACAGAAACAAACGTCCAGGCCAAAAACTGAATCTTGGTCCCGTATCTTAGAATCACGCCGGAGATGAAAAATCCCATAAACCATCCCGTGAGCATGAGCAAAAATATGAACGGGATCAAATACAAGCCGTAGCTGAAAACTGCAATCTTATAAAGCAAAAAGGCAATCGCCCCCGCAAACACAAAACCAAGCAGGCCCTTGATTATGCCATTCAGGACAACAGCCAAAAGCCATTCGCCAAACTTCAACGGCGAGACAAAAATGTTGACCAAGTTGTGGCTCCAGTATTCTTCCAGCAAATTAACCGAGATCTCCCCTTGGGTGCGGAAAATCAAATAATAAAACACAATGCCGGAGACAATTATCTGAATCACCAAAAAATTGCCGGACAACTGCTCAAGATACAATCCGGTCAAGCCCCAAACAAACAAATCAATAGTCGGCCAATAGAAAGTGTCCGCTGCTCGGTCAGGGTTTCTAAGCAGCAAATAGCCGTAACGCAAAACTAATCCATAGATTCTGGACCAACTCATATTTTCTCCTTTGCCTTCTGCAAGAAATAATCTTCCAAGCTGGGCCGCTCAATGCTGATCTCATCATACGCAATCCCGCCGCCGGCCAAGGATTGCAGAAACGCGGCAATCTCCTTTTCTTTCAGATCAATCACGACATAGCGGCCATCGGCTGAACAGGGAAAATTATTTTTTTGGCAAAACGCCACCAACTGCGGCCTGATATTATCAGCCACCAACAGTCTTAAATGTGAAATCTGAATAGTCTTGGCCAGGTTTTCTGGCGTGTCATCGGCAATGATTTTTCCTCGGTTAATAAATATCACGCGGTCACACAACTCTTCGACTTCCGCCATGTTATGCGAAGTGATGATGATTGAAACCTGAAACTGCTTCCTTTCGTTGGCCAAAAACTCGCGGATATAGGCGGCGACTTCCGGATCCAAAGATGCGGTTGGTTCGTCCAGCAGCAGTACTTTGGGAAAATTAATAAACGCCTTGGCAATGTTGAGGCGGGTAGTTTGTCCGGCGGACAGATGGCGAACTTCCTGATTCCATAATTGCTCCAGCTGGAATATTTTTCTGATTTTCTCAATTCGAGATTTGCGATCCTTGATGCCATAAAGATATGCGACAAAGTTCAAATTTTCTCTCACTGTCAAAAGCCAGGGAAGCTTGGTATAGGCCGATGAAAAGTTCACTTGCTCCAGGATTTCTGACCGGTGCTCAAAAAGATCCTTGCCAAAATACTTGATTGTCCCTTCTGTAAGGGTGGTTAGACCCAACAGCATCTGTAGGGTGGTAGTTTTGCCAGCGCCATTGGGCCCAAGCAAACCCAAAATCTCTCCTTCCTTTAAGGCAAAGGAGACGTTGTCAACGGCAGTAAAATTGCCAAATTTCTTGGTTAGATTTTTTGCTTCTAGGATATTGGCCATAAACGAAAAAATGCTCCCGTTTCCGGGGCATTTTTCATTATACCGCTGATTTAACTACGAATCAATCTTGGCCGCCAGGATGAAATCATTTTCCGAAAGGCCGTTTATTTTGTGCGTCCAGAGTTCGACCACCACCTTGCCCCAATGGACTTCCATGTCCGGGTGATGCCCTTCCTCCTGGGCGATCAGCGCCGCGCGGTTGACGAAGGCCAGAGTGTCTGGATAATTCTTGAACTTAAAAGTCTTACGGATTTTTTTGCTTGTCCCGCCCGGAGCGGCGGGATCTTCGATAGCCTCCCAGCCCGAAGGCAGCTGCTTCAACAGCTTTTCGATTTCCTGACGTTTAAGCGGTGGGGTTCCTGCTGCACACGGCACACAGATTTTCTCTCTAAGCTGCATAAGCCTAATATTTAATTTCGAAAAGCTTAAAATCTTGCATCTTCCCTTCCTGAATGTCAACCTTTTCTACTCTGGCAAAACGCGGGCCTTGCCTACACTGATCCAAAAACTCACGAAGATCACCTTCGTCGCCTTCGGCTTCAGTGTAAACCGTGCCGTCGGGCTCATTGCGCACAAAACCAACAAGTCCCAAATCAGATGCTTTGGCTTTGAGAAACGAGCGAAAATTTACGTCCTGCACATTCCCGTAGATTTTTATGTCTATGTGTTTCACTTCCAAAGGGCAAGGATCACACCAAAGACAAGCAACTGAATAAGTTGATATCCGTTATTTAAAATCCAGAGCTTCCAGGGCTTTCCTTCCCAAAGCACAACCCCCAGCGTAACAGGGGCGACAAAACCAAGCCAGTTCCAAAACCCAACCATCAGTCCGGCACCCACCCCTTCCGAATTTAAATAAGTTGAGGCAAAAACCAAGGCATGCGCCAAGACATAAGCCATCACTAACGCGCCGATGACTGTCAGGACATAACTTTTCATCATGCCCTTTTTCATTTCCTCTTGCTGGACCGGATCTATCTTATCCCATCCCATCATCCTTATCCACATTTTGCCAAACAAAGGACCAAACCATAAATAGCCCAAGACTATGCTGACTCCTCCGCAAACCAGCACAGCCCAATAATTGACAGGAACTGTCATATTTTTGAATAAGGTAAGTGACAGTTTCTGTCATCCCGGACGCAGATACCGGGATCCAGTCAAAGTCACTGTTAATTACTTAGGTTTATTATACCCAAGCAATAAAAACTCGCAATTGTAGGAGTCCCTAAGCGCCCTTTTTCACCTCTTCGTGCTTGCCGTCCGTGCAGTTACATGTAGCCATAGTTTGCCCCTGCAAAACGCAACCTTCGGTATCGCAGCTTTTGACGGTTTCCGAAACTCCGCCGCAAGCCGGGCAAACAAAATGTGGGTTCGTCATAAATAGTTGATAGTTAATAGAACCAATAAAATTATAGCACTATAAAACAACAAGGACGAGCAAGAAAATCAATGCTCGTCCTGTGAATGAAGTGGTTGGGCCTGTTTACAAGCCTAAAGGTTTTCAGAAACTGGCTTGGTCCCAGGTCCTCCCACCCGGCCGCTGGGAACGACTTACCCTTACGCCCCGGCCTACGCTCGATCAGTCCGCGAAGAAGTCCGGATCCGGCAACGGATCCGTCTGCACGCGGTCAGCTCGCCCGCCAGCGCGTTCTGCATCCGGCGCTTCAACCGCTTCCTCGCTGTCATTCTTGCCATGCTGCCCCTTGAACTGCCCGTTCTCTGTCATGTAATCCGCCACGCGGTCCTGTCTGTCCATAAACCCCCCTTATACGGACATTATAACATCTACCGGCCTGGGCGCAGGCGGAACTCTGACGCCTTTTTTGCGGGCTTCGGAAAGACCAATGGCTATCGCCTGCTTTCGCGATCGCACTTTTCTTCCTGAACGCCCAGATTTCAGCTCTCCATGCTTCATCTTATGCATGGCACGCTCCACGGTCCTGCCGGCTTTTTTGCTGTATCTTCTTGGCATAGTGCCTATATGCTAAAATACACGCATGCAAAGCGCAATTGGCTTTTTGAAACAAAGATCAAATCTCGTCATCGTTATCGTTATCATCATCGTTGGCTTTGCCCTATACGGCAACGCTCTCAATAATGAGCTCTTCTGGGACGATGACCAGTTTATTCTGGAAAACCAATATATTCGCGACTTCAGTAATTTCCCCAGATTTTTTTCCGAAAACGTGATTGCTGGAGCATTGCGCCAAACTGATTACTGGCGCCCAGCCCTACTTACCGTTTTTGCGATAGAGTGGCACCTGTGGGGGCCCAGCCCTTTTGGTTTTCACCTGACCAATACGCTGTTTCATCTTGCCAACGCAATCGTGCTGTTTTTTATTCTTGAAAAAATTTTTCATCGCCGATGGCTGTCCTTATTTGCTTCCGTGATTTTTCTTATTCATCCTCTACAGACCGAGGCTGTAAGCTATGCCAACAGTCTGGGTGACTCACTGTCTGTTTTTTTCATGTTCTTAGGCCTAATCTGGTATCTTAAGGGCAAACACGTAATCTATCCGCTTATTGCTTTCGCTTTAGCTCTGATGTCCAAAGAAACCGCGATAATTTTTCCGGCTTTGATTTTCCTAGCCCAATTCTTCACTTCAAATTACCCCTCTCCCTTGATGGGAGAGGGTGGCCGAAGGCCGGGTGAGGGTGATCTTAAAGCGCAGGCCTGGCTAGCTTTCAAAAAAACCTTACCCTACATTGGCCTAGCAGTTCTCTACATCCTTCTTAGGGCCACAGTTCTTAACTTTGGAGACAGCTTCAACCTTTATCACGAGCAAAATATTTTTACATCAAGCGTCTGGGTGCGCATCCTGACCTTTTTCCGCATTCTAGCGGTTTATTTCTACCTGATTTTCTGGCCGCAGATCCTGCACATGGAGCGAAGCGTGGATTTGGCCACTTCTTTTTTCCAAACTGATGTCATTTTGGGCGCGTTGATTTTTGTAACACTTTTGGCCATCGCTTTCCTAGGCTTCAAAAAATACCCAGTGCTGACATTCGGTCTGTTATGGTTTTTCATCGGGCTTGCTCCGACCTCAAACATCGCGGTTCCCATAAACGGGCTTCTATACGAACATTGGCTGTATGTCCCAATCATAGGCATAGCATTGGCAGTGTTTGAGTTGGGATCGAGATTAGTGAAAAATTTCCCCAAACTTCTTAAACCTGTCTTGGCAGCCGTTTGTTTAATCTTTTTGGCTCTAAACATCCGGACTATTGCCCGCAACAATGACTGGGACAATTCTCTTAGGTTTTATAACCAAGTCTTGGCCTATGCGCCGGAAAGCTACCGGGTAACCAACAACCTTGGCATGGAATACGCGGAGCGAGGATTCCATGAGCAGGCCATATTCACTTATTACAAGGCCATCGCCCTGGACGATTCAAATCCCGTAGCTTACCACAATTTGGCCAACAGCTACCGCGACACGGGCAAGTTTGATCTAGCAGTTAAATATTACGAAAAAGCGATTGAGCTTGATCCCAAGTTTTTTTTCAGCTACGCGGCGCTGTATGATTTTTACACCAAGCAAAACAAACCTGATGAAGCGAAAAAAATTCAAGAAGCCTATGAATCCCGTTAGAAATAGTGATAA
>JACQPC010000015.1 GCA_016207695.1 Candidatus Doudnabacteria bacterium
ATCCAGCGGCAACGCCAGGAAAGTCCGTACGGCCATACCGGATAATTCTCCCGAACGCCGAAAGCACAAATTCGAATATCGAAACTCGAAACAATATCGAAATTCTAAATTCAAATGACCGAAACGAGGTTTTGAATTTAAAACATTTGAACATTTGAATTTGTTTCGAAATTCGTGCTTCGTGCTTCGAATTTAAAATTGAACCTTATCTCCAGGGTTTAAAGTGCCTGTTTTTTCTTCTTTTTCAACTTTCTCAATCCGCCTCGGCTCTTCAGGAATGGGCGAAGGCGGCGAGGGTTTGGGAGCTGTAAAGGTTTTAGTTATAGCCTCGGCGGTTTTGTGCGCCTGCTCTTCCAGTTTCTGGCTGGAAAGCTTGCTGGCTGTTTCCCAGACGGGGTTCTCGGGTTTGGGCTGGGGTTTTTCCGGCTGCTGCTTTTTTCTTTCAACTCTGGGGGGTGCTACGCGCTCAACCCTAGGCTTAAGCGGTGCTGCCTGCCCAGCACCAACTTGGTGCTGGGCCTGCCTTATCTGCGCAACAGGAGTGACGTCGGCCTGCTGGGCTGGCACTCTTTGCTCATACCGCATGGCTTCTTGCATATCCTCTTGCTCCACTGCCGCGCTTTCAATCTTTGCGGCCTCGGTGTGGAACTCTGCGCCCATCCACTTATTAATCTTCTCCTCTACGACATCCCTGGTGTTGGCGTATCTTTCCCTGGAAACTTTAATGACCTTGTCATCATTTCCGGTTTTGGCGGAAATCGGAGGCAGAGTGGTGGCAGAAAAAGGACTGGAAGACACTCCATTGATCATCAATTTTAGGTAAATTTGGTATTTAGCCAAATTAAGCAGATCGTTCGGGGTATAGGTCGGCTCAAATTCCGTCTCCAAAAACTCAGCGTCATCAGCACCGACCCTAAAAATAACTAAAGTGCCCACGTTGCCAAAAATCGCGTCCCGCACCACTGTATTCCTGTCGCGGACCAGTTGCCCGATATATTGATGCGCCACGATCAGATTAAGCCGATATTTCCGGGCTTCTGACAAAATATTGGCGAACGAATCAGTGGCGAAGTTTTGGAACTCGTCAACATAGAGATAAAAATCCCGGCGCTCTTCTTCCGGAACATCCACCCGGCTCATAGCGGCCAGCTGGAGCTTGGTGATAATCATGGCCCCTAAAAGCGCGGAATTATCTTCTCCGATCCGGCCCTTGGATAGGTTGATCAGAAAAATTTTCTTGTTATCCATAATATCACGAAGGTCAATCGAACTTTTGGTCTGCCCCACGATATTGCGGATAATAGCCGAGGACAAAAACTGCCCAACCTTGTTCTGAATAGGCGCTATCGCTTCGTTTCGAAACTTATCATTATAGTTGGCAAACTCATCCACCCAAAACGACTTGACTACCGGGTCTTTAATATTGTCCACAATCCGTTTGCGGTAAGTTTTATTGACCAGCATGCGCGCGATGCCCAACATGGTATTCCCTGGCGAATCCAGAAGCGCCAAAATAGTGTTGCCTAAAATATATTCCATCCTAGCACTCCAAACCCCGGCCCAGATTTTGGTAAACACGCCCATCAAGCCCGAGGCCACTAAATGCTTATATTTGGGATCTACCGATTCCAAAGGATTAAACGCAATCGGATAATCGACGTCAGCCGGGTTAAAATAAACCACGTCATTAATGCGACTGGCAGGAATGTATGACAAAACTTTTTCCACTGAATCGCCGTGCGGATCCACAAACGCCACTCCATGCCCGGCCTGGATGTCCTGAATGACCATATTTTCAATGAGCGTGGTTTTGCCCATGCCGGTTTTTCCCATGATATACATGTGCCTGCGGCGGTCATCGCGGCGAATGCCAAAAGGCGTTTCGCGATTGCGAAAATTAGTCTTGGCAAACAGGGTGATATCGTTGTCTTGGACTTGATTCATATGTGATTATAATGCGAATTTACGAACGGGTTCGTAGATTCGTCCCCGGTTCGTAGTTTCGCATTAGTTATCCCACTGGTAAATCCGGCGGCGGCGCGGACTTCACGGTCGTGACCCGCTCAACCTGCGATACCCGAACATTCGGTGCGACTGGGAAATGGTAAAGCGAAGCCAGCTCCTCTGTATTCATCCAAGTCTCACCAATCCCCCGCCAAACGCTTCGCATCAAAAATGCGTGCCAGAAACGTCTTTTGCGAGTCAAGATATTTCTTTGCAAATACGGTCTTTCCAAGGCTTCTGAAAGCTTGTAGGCTTTATCAGTCCAAGTATGTTGAACGTCGGGCTTAGGACCGTTTAAGGCCACATCATCAAAGTTCCTGTAGGCGCCAATAACTTCCGGGATCCGCAAAGCCTTATTAATCTTATCTTTCGGGGCCATATAAAACAGCCGGAATTTGATTTCAAAATAAATCTTTGACAAAGCATGCTCAATTGAAGCAATTACTTGCTTCTCGCCTTCGGTTTTGTGCAGCATTTGGCTCGGCAACGGCTCTGGTTTTGGTCTTTCCGGCTCGCTCGGGCCGCTAAAAATCCCCAGCAAGCCATCCAAAATTTTTCCCATCCAATCGAAAAAAATAATATCAAACCAATTGTTCCCATGCTTGGGTGGGGCTCCTTTCAGTTTATCAAGCAAGTGCTTGGCATGTTCTTTCCATTTATCATCAATCGGGCGAATTACAATTTGCGAAACCATTAATTCATACGGTTGCAGATTGCTTAAGACTTCTATGACATTGGCCAAAGGGTCAATAAAGGTTTTCTGTTCCGGATGTTCAAAGGCGCCAAAGGTTCGAATTGGGTAAGCGTTGTGCTTTTTCTTCAGCCATTGAGTGCCCCAAAACTCAAAATCAACTTTATCAGGATAATACTCATACGGCATATTTTTCAAGTAATCTTCAATGTCGTAAATTTCCGCTTTGGGATACTGGGCAAAAATCGCGCTTTCTAATAAATTCCGAAAACGTTCTGGAATTTTAAAAATATAAGAAACCTTGCCGCCAAAACTGACCAGCTCGCAAGAACACCACATGATGGTTTTGCCATTAAACCGCTCGCCCCACGTAAAATTCTGGTGTATAGCATGTAGCGCGGCGAATACTTGTTCCATTGCCATTGGCGAACGCTCGCTTAATTCCTCGACTTTAACCTCCAAAAACACCCAGGTTTGTTCACTAATATATTGGTTGGCGTTATTAAACCGCCTAAGCCAAAACAGCATGTAAATCAACCACCATAAGAAAAGCACCCAGCCGTACCAGTCGACTAAGACCAAGGTTAAAAGCGACCAAAGTTCATTCAATGTTTCAATCATCGTTTATGTTCACCAAAGTGTATTTGTCTTTGCCTAATTTTTGGAATAATTTTCTATTGGAAAGCCCAACTAAAATCGTGTTTCGTTTGACCTGCCTTTTTTTCAAAACTTGATCAATAATCTCGTCACGCGCTAAGGGGCGCGGTGAATCTTTAATGATCTGTGTTATGACATCAGCTACCACTCCTTTTTTATAGCCCCATTCCGTCAGGGCATAAATCCCACGGCCGATCAAAACAAACCGGCTGTCCTTGATCAGTTCGTTATGCACCGTCTCCTGGTAAGCCGTACGGTCATCGAACTTATGATCATTAATCAATTTGGTAATAACCGAATAGTGTTCCGGTTTGCCGTGATGCTTCAAAACCAAATACGCCTTATCTCCGACATCGCGCGGCTTGATTTCCGTCCAATCTCGCAACCCTATTTCATTAAACGGATTAATTTGGATAGCTTTGGATAGGTTAACATAACTTTTGAGCGCCTTGTCAGTAAGGTTGGGCTGTTTGAGCCTTTCGAAAAGTTCCTCGCGGTCAAGCACCGTGCCTGCTTGTTTGAGGATATCAATTAGCTTGTTGATGGTTTGATCAAGTATGGCAAAATCGAAGCCAACAATGCTCCATGCTTCCTTAAAATCGTTTGTTTCCTTATGGAATTTAAATTGATCACCTAAGCACAGTAAGAATTTGATAGCTTGGCCAATCATCCCGTCTCTGCTAGCTGATAATGCCATAATTAGATCATCTTCCGGCATAATGCTCCCATGGTCAAGAATAGTGTCAAATATCAGCTGCAGACCGCTGTCCAGTTCTGGCAGCTTTTTGCGTTTAATAAAATTAATGGAATCTTTTTCGATCTGCCTGACCCGCTCACGTGTTAGATTATGCTTCTTCCCTATCGATTCCAAGGTTTCAATTTCATAGCCACGTAAACCAAATCGGTGCATAACTATTTCGCGGTCACGGTCTTTAAGCAGTGACAAAACCTGTTCAGCTAGCGTTTGTGGCTGAAAATTGGTTAAGCTTGACTGGGTTTGTGAACCCATAATTCTGTCTAGTATGTTTCCGTCAGTCATATCAAAATTTTACGCCTAAAGTATAGCATAAAACTTTGTCTTTGTCAAGATTAAAGATTTATGGTATAAATAATGCATGGAAATACAGCGAGAATATAAGTTTGATGCAGAGGATGCGACTTGTAATATGTGCGGTCAGGTTGAAGGAACTAAGCTTGGTTGTCGCAACTGTGAAAAGCATATGGATCCGGAATTTAAAAAACGGCTGGAAGCTGAAGCAGACGCTTTGGCCCGCAAGCTGAAGAAAAAAAGACGCTAAGAAAAACCGCCTGACACGGCGGTTTTTCTTAAGCTCTTCGCCTTAAATCCCATTGATGCCAAACGTAAAGCAACGGGCTAGCAATGAATATGGATGAATAAGTCCCAGCCACAATGCCGATCAAAAGCGCTAGAACAAAGTAACTAATACTTTCTCCGCCAAACAATAATAATGCCAACAAAACAAAAATCACA
>JACQPC010000018.1 GCA_016207695.1 Candidatus Doudnabacteria bacterium
CCGCATCCCTGCGGCTTTGGGTCGCGAGGTGGGTGAACTTTATTTAAGCAATTCCAGGGCCTTATCCATCTGCGGGTCGCGGTCAGCGTTTATGTCATCCGCAGTCAGCTCTACTTTCACATCCGGCTCAAGCCCCTCTTGGTTGATATTCCGCCCTTTGGGAGTCTGCCACTTAGCAGTGGTAATTTTGAGGGTTGAGCCGCCGCGAAGGTCAGTCAGTTCCTGCACTGAACCTTTGCCAAAAGTTTTTTCGCCAACGACAGTCGCGAGCTTGTAATCCTGTAGAGCGCCGGCCAAAATCTCCGCAGCCGAAGCTGAACCGCCATTCACCAAGACCACTGTTTTCATGCTCTGAAGCCGAGTAACGCCTTTGGCCGGATAATCTTTTTTGCGGTCTCCAAAACCCACTTCAGAAACTACAGTCTTTCCGCCCTCTACCCAATTTGAGGCGCTCGAAACAGCAACATCCAGGTATCCGCCAGGATTATTTCGCAAATCCACGATCACACCATTATAATTTCCGGAAAGGATAACATCAATCACATGATCCAAAAGACCCTTGGAATCTTCGGCAAAACGATTCATTTTGATAATGCCCAGTTTTTTTCCATTGATTTCCTTCGTAGAAAAACTGACGCTTTTGACTTCGATGTGCGCGCGCACGATTTTAATCTCTACCGATTCTTTTTGGTCCTTGTGCAAAATTGTCAACTTGACTTCGGTGCCGGCTGCCCCCCTAATTTTACTGACAGCCTGATCAATGGTCATAGCAGCAGTGCTTTCATCGTTGATGGCCAAAACTTCATCGCCGGGCAGAATGCCTGCCTTCTGGGCAGGAGTGTTATCAAGAGGCGCTATTACAACAATTCGGTCATTGCGCATCCCCACCTCCATACCCACGCCGTCAAACTCCCCTTGCAATTCATCGGCAAATTGCTTGGCTTCTTCCGGGTTGAAAAACACGGTATAAGGATCGCCTGCCGCGGATACCAATCCGCTTACCGCGCCATACAAAAGTTTCTGCTGATCCAAAGGCCTGTCCACAAACTTGGAGTTCAACTGCTCAAGCGCGTCCCAAAGCAAAGAGTAGTCGGCGTTCTGTGGGGGTATACCTTGATTGATCTCGACTTTTCCGCCTTCGATTTTAATCCTGCCCTGACCTACGCCAAAGCCTGCGCCAAATCCTACTGCCAATAAAACCAATGCCGTAATCCAGGTTTTCAGATTATTTTTTGTTTCCAAAACACCTTCAGACATGCAAATACTCTAACAAATTGAACTAGATTTGTAAAACCCTTGACAATTATAGATAAATATTGACAGGCTTTGATAGCTATTCTATTATTTAAACAACAACCGGGGCAGTCTGCGTTCCCCCACAAAGGAGGATTCCACGGCCCAACGTCGTCGTTTCGCTCGTAGGCGCTCGCGAACATTCTTTCGTTACCTGTTTGCGCTGCGCTCTGTAAAGGCTCGTTTCTTGCGGAGGTGTCCTGCCTAGTCGGCTTGGCAAGCTTTATAGGCGCGGCGGGTTTGAACCGCCGCAACACGCTCGGTCAGCCGCAGTAATATCGCGGCCAGATCTGGAGGCACACGTGCACGTGTCCTGGCTCCATCGGTGTACGAACGTTCGTGTTTAGGTACGGCACCGCATCGGGTACTTAGGTTCCCAGCGCAACGGGCGCTATCGGGCCTAGGAGTCGAGGCGGGAAGCGAATAGTCAGAAACGACAAGAACCGGCCATCAGCAGATGGTCGGAGGCCGACAGCATAATGCCAACTAGCTCGCAATTTGACGCGAAAAGCATTTTGCAGAAGCCAGCGCGATCGTCGCGCAGGGGGAGTTGCTCGGGAACACAAGGCACGAGACAGTGTCCGTTCCCGACCTCCCCCACCCTTTTCAATTAAAGGGCGGCAGGGGAAACGTAATGGCGGCCAGTCCAAGTCGCCAGTGGGAGAAATTGAGGACCTCTCATAAGATCAGTGATAGTGGTTGTTCTGCCGCCCCGAAGCCTCGCGGTCTTGCGTCGAGCGCAGTCTGCTCCGCACCGCTGGAGGCCTCGTATCCTTCGACAACTACATTGCATGATCCGCCTGGACATAAGGACCCGGAGGGGTCCTGGATGGCGCGGAAGCCATCCAAACAACTGGGGCTAGCCTTCGGGCAGCCCCACCTATTCAAGGGTTTACTGGCCTGTTCAGTAAACCCTTCTTGTTTTTGGTGTGAACTTTGCTAACCCATAGTACAACATTATGTCCGTACGGCCACAAAGTTGGACAACTAATGCACGGTTTTTTTATTTCTGAAAAGATTCACGATTAAAACCAAAAACATTCGCAAAGTGATTCCCAAATACACCAGCTGGCAAATGATTTATTTCAAATTAGAACTCCCCTCTCCCTCGACGGGAGAGGGGCCGGGGGTGAGGGTGGTTAGTGCACAGATTTTTTATGACGAAATAGATTTACAAAAAGCACTAAATACATTCTTAAACTTATCCCTAAATAAACCAAAAAGTTGAAAAGCCAACTATTTTTTTTTGCATAATGCTTGCGGTAGAAAATCTTCATGGCATCGTGAGCCAGCTTGATAGTTCTGAAAGGGATAAGCTGGGCTGAACCGTATTTATAGTGCGTAATTTCGGCGTCTGGATAATACATGACCTTGTGGCCCGCTCCCTTGATCCTTAAGCACCAGTCCAAGTCCTCGCCATACATAAAAAAATCTTCATCCAAAAGGCCAACCTGGTCCATCACAGATTTCCTGACCAACAGATAAGCGCCCATGACCGCATCCACTTCAACCTCTTGATCAATAGGGGTGTCAATGTTGTAATCGCTGAACTTTCTTAATCCAAACAAGCGCAAAAAAGCATTGGCCGGGTTGGGAAACTTCCGGCGGCAGGCTTTGTCAAGTTCCCCGTTGGGCAACAAAACCTTGCACCCTATAGCGCCCACATCCGGATGCAGATTCATATACCTTATGGATAAATCAAAAGTGTTCGAACGAACTTCTGTGTCGGAGTTCAGAAGCAGACAGTATTTTCCGGCAGCTTGTTTCAGAGCTAGATTATTCCCTTTTGAGAAACCAAGATTGGCATTATTTTCAAACAATTTGACTTCTGGAAACTGTTCCCTGACCATTTCAACGCTTCCGTCTTTTGACCCATTGTCCGAAACCAAAATTTCAAAGTTAAAGCTGGTATGCGACCCAAAAACCGACTTTAAGCAAGCCTTAAGCAAATCTTTAGTGTTATAGTTGAGAATGATTACTGATAGATCCATTTTCTTTTCTTTAATATTTTTGGAACTTGTCTGCACAATTCAGGGATGACTTTCAGCGTCGAGGTCTCAAAAATAATTACATACATGAGCATGGCCAGCTCGCGCAAGATAAACGCGGGGTGAAGAATATACTTAGCGTTTTTAATATACATCAAAATATGGTTCTTGTAGTTAAGCTGCCTGATGCGCGGGGAAATCCTTTGGTGATGCTTAATAAAATGCCATAAGTGCAGATACCCGCCTTTGGCCTGCCCGGCTGTGCGGCCGTGGTAAGCTACTGCTTCCGGCACATAAGCGTTTTTAAATCCCGCATTATTCAGCCTCCACGACAAATCCACATCCTCCCAGTAAGACCCGAAGTCTTCGTCAAAAAATTCACACAAATCATCTTCTCCCCTTGCGGGAGAAGATGTCACGTCAGTGACAGATGAGGGGTGGCAATATTTTACTTTTTCCAAAGCCGCCCTTCGATACATTGGGCCAGCACCAGAAACCCCAAAGATAAGGTTGTAGGTTGTAGGTTGTAGGTTGTAGTCATACTGGCCCTGGTCTTCCTCTAGTTGTCCTCTATCTCTAGCTCGGCCGGAAGCCGATATAGTAATACCCGTCGAATCAATAATATTCGTTTTTTGATTTTTCTCAAAGTCATATCTCAAAAGTTTTCCTGTCGCCGCTGCAACTTTGGGATCATTAAAAGCTTTAAGTATTTTTTCGATATAATCAGGCTCTAAAATCAAATCAGGATTCACAAGCTGGATAAATTCCCCAGAAGAATTTCTGATCCCAAGGTTATTTCCGCCGGCGAAACCGAGGTTTTCCCCGGGGTCTAAAATTGTAACCTGGGGATAATCTTGCTGCAAAATCTCCTTAGCCCCATCATCAGCGTTAATGACTGCAATGACTTCGAGATCTTTATGCGTCTGTCCCAAAACCGCATCAAACACCAGTTTGATGAACTTTTTACTGTTATATAAAACAAGAACTACGCTAACCTTAGACATAGGTTTCTACTGTCCAATTCGCGCGAATTGGACACTTTACAAACTCTTAATCCACTTGTCAAAAATTGCTTTGAGTTCTTTAAGATGTTCAGGATCTTTAATTGTA
>JACQPC010000017.1 GCA_016207695.1 Candidatus Doudnabacteria bacterium
ATGGCATTTCAAATGCTGGTATCAACCGTTTCAGCTTTTTGGTTTGTGCTTACCCAATGGCTTGCTGGGCAGTCGATAAGCGCGGCCTTAGCAGGGCCAGTGGGCATTGCGGTTTTGACACGGGATGTTGCGCGCTTAGGCTTTATTTATTTACTGCAGTTTACTGCCGTGCTTTCGGTCAATTTGGCGGTGATCAACGCGGTTCCGTTTCCCGCGCTTGATGGAGGCCGGATGCTGTTTTTGATCATCGAAAAAATCAGGGGCAAAAAGCTTCCGCAAAGGGCCGAACAAGTGGCTAACACAGTCGGTTTTGCCCTGCTCCTATTGTTAATGTTGTTTGTGACAGTCAAAGATGTCAATCGCTTTGATTTGCTGGAAAGAATTAAAGGATTTTTTTCTTAACATGAAGCAATCAGAATTATTTACCAAAACTTTAAGACAACCACCCAAGGATGAAGAGACCATCAATGCCCAGCTTTTGGTGCGGGCGGGGTTTGTGAACAAACTCATGGCTGGGGTTTATAGTTATTTGCCATTAGGCCTTTTGGTTTTGAAAAAAATCTCTCAAATTGTCAAAGAAGAAATGGATGCCATTGGCGGGCAGGAGATTTTGATGCCATCCCTGCACCCGGCCGAGCCTTGGAAAAAAACCGGGGCCTGGGACAAAGTGGATGTGTTGTTTAAACTCAAAAGCCGTACTGGCAAAGATTATGCTTTAGGCCAGAGTGAAGAAGAGGTCGTGACCCCATTGGTTATGAAGAATGTTCAAACCTATAAAGATTTGCCGGTTTCGGTGTACCAGATTGGCTGGAAGTACCGCGATGAGTTGCGTTCTAAATCGGGTCTTTTGCGCGGCCGGGAATTTTTCATGAAAGATATGTATAGTTTTCACGAAGACCAAAAAGATTTCGAACGCTATTATGAAATCGTCAAAAAAGCCTACTTAAAAATTCTTGAGCGCGTGGGCTTGGTGGCCAAGGTAACCGAAGCTTCCGGCGGTGGCTTTAGTGAAAAAATCTCGTATGAATTCATGGTGTTGACCGATGCCGGCGAAGATAAAATTTTATACTGCGACGTTTGTGAGTTTTGCGTCAATGAACAAATCGCTAAAAACAAAGCGGGCGATAAGTGTCCGAAATGCGGCAAGGGTGGGCTGAACGCCGCAACTGCTTCGGAAGTCGGCAATGTTTTTGATTTAGGCCAAAAGTATGGCAAAGACTTTGGTCTGACTTTTAAGGATAAGGATAATAACAAACGTCATCCAGTCATGGGATGCTATGGCTTAGGAATATCCCGGTTAATGGGCGTTTTGGTCGAAAAGTTCCATGATGACAAAGGAATTATTTGGCCAAAAAGCGTGTCACCGTTTGATTTTCACCTGATTAATATCGCGAAAGATCCAACGAAAGCGGATAAAATCTACGAAAGTTTACAAAGCGAGGAGCTTGCGGTATTATATGACCAAAGACAAGTGTCTGCGGGTGAAAAATTTGCCGATTCGGACCTTATCGGCATCCCTGTCAGGATTTTGGTTTCAGACAAAACTCTAATGGAAGACAGCGTGGAAATTAAAGAGCGAAAAGGCTCAAAAACACAATTAATCAAAATAAAAAATCTTGCGGAAACCTTAAAGTCTTAATCAAATATAATAAATGCCCGTCCTGGATGCTGTTTACGGCAAATTTTCAAAAGATATAGGGATTGATTTGGGAACCGCCAATACTCTTGTCTATGTTGCTGGCAAGGGTATTGTTATTAATGAGCCTTCAGTGGTGGCGATTAATCAAAAAACCAAGCAGATCTTGGCCATCGGCGATGAAGCCAAAAGAATGGTCGGGCGAACACCCGGGCATATCGTAGCCCACCGGCCGCTGACTGACGGCGTAATTTCGGATTTTGAAGTCACCGAGCAGATGCTGCGATATTTTATTGAGAAGGTCAACCAAGCCGTGTTTGGGTTTTTGTCGCGGCCCCGAGTCGTGATCGGCATACCTTCCGGGGTGACAGAAGTCGAAAAACGGGCTGTGCAGGACGCCACTTTAAATGCCGGGGCTAGAACCGCTTTTCTAATTGAAGAGCCAATGGCCGCAGCCATTGGCGCCAGACTGCCGATTCAGGATCCTACAGGCTCTTTGATTGTTGATATAGGTGGGGGAACTTCGGAGATCGCGGTAATTTCCTTGGGCGGGATCGTGATTTCCAAAAGCATCCGAATCGCCGGCGATGAAATGAATGAAAACATTATTCAGTTCGCCCGCGATGAGTTCAACCTGCTTTTAGGTGAGCGCACGGCGGAAGAAGTTAAAATCAAAATTGGCTCGGCCTCTCCCATTAAGGAAAAAATGAAAGCACAAATCAGGGGCCGTGATCTAGTGACTGGTTTGCCCAAAGAAGTCACGGTAACGGATGATCAGATACGCTCGGCGCTTCAAAGATCCGTGCGGGTCATTGTCAACAATATCAAAGCCGCGGTGGAGGAAACTCCTCCGGAGCTGGTGGCTGACATTATGGAAAAAGGCATTACCTTGGCTGGCGGCGGAGCACTCCTGCGCGGATTGGATCAGTTAGTTGCCCAAGAAACCCAGATGCCCGTGATGGTGGCTGATGACCCTTTAACTGCAGTAGTCCGGGGAGCCGGCATCGTTTTGGAAGATATTGAGAATCTTAAGGACGTTTTGGTCATTACGGAGTTTGAACAAATTCCAAGATGATCAGATTCTTCTATACCAAAACTTTTATCCGTTTATTTGTCCTGTTTGCGTGCATAGCGCTTTTGATTATTCTTGACCAAACGGGGATTTTGGGGATTGGCAAAACAGCCTTTGTCAAAACCTACGGCGCTGCAGCTAACAAATCCGCATCAGCTGCCAGCAGCATTAAAGAATTATTTGCCGTTTTTTTTACGATAAAAAATTTGGTTTCAGAAAACTCCGTCCTTAACCAAAAAATCGATGAGCTTTCTTTTGAAAATGCGAGGCTGCAGTCTGCCAAGATAGAGAATTCTGCCCTGCGCCGTGCGCTGAACTTTGAAGAAATTTCCGACTTCACTACTGTGCCGGTTGAAGTTCTAACTTCCGACCCTACCGGATTTTCGCAGATTATTACGGTGAATAAAGGTTCTGCCGCCGAACTTACGGAAGGGAGCGCGGTTATAGCCGCCCCCGGGCTGTTGGTTGGGAAGGTCTCAAGGGTTTTTAATTCTTATTCAGAAGTGACCTTGATTACCGACCCTTCTATATTAGTCAATGCCGAGGTTGCGGAATCGGGAGCAACTGGCCTGGTCCGCGGAGAGCACGGCTTAGCATTGACGTTTGGGCTAGTGACGCAGAACGAGGTTATCAAGGTGCAGGATAGGGTGGTTACTTCCGGCTCATCAGGTGATTTTCCCAAGGGGCTTTTGATCGGTGAAATTTTTTCTGTCCGCTCGGGGCAATCGCAGCTGTTTCAGGAAGCTTTTATCTCGCCAGCCGCGGATTTAAAGCGCCTTAAATTTTTATTCGTCGTCAAATGATCAATAAATGGCTATTTTTATTTTTTTTCGTTTCAGCGCTGGCTGTCTTGCAGGCAGGGTTGAGGCAAATCTCCTGGCTTACAGGTTTTAATATAATTGTAGTGTTTGCTATAGTCACAGTGCTGCGGGCGGATTACAAAGAAACTGCGTTTATAGTCATCTTGTCTGGTTTGATTTTGGATTTTTATTCAGGATTGCCCGACGGAATATTGACCTTAAGCCTCATTATCACAGCTTATCTCGTTTTCATTCTTTCACGTTCTTTGCTGGAGCCCTACAGCGGCTTGGCTGTATTGTTTGCCTTAACTATAGCAGGTATTTTGTGTTTTAATTTATTAGTTTGGCTTTTGTCCTGGATGATTTCTTCCTATTCTTTCGCGGTCGTTGCGAAGATTTTGGCAGAAATAATTACAACTATAGTTTTAGTGCCGGCCGCAGTTTGGTTTTTTGAGTTAAAGAATAAAATATGGACCCATTTCGCGAATTGAATTACTTAAACAAGCCCATTGATCGAGGCAAAGACTTGGGCTTTGATGAAACTTATCTTGACGCGCTCAATCAAACTGGCCAGGTTTTTGAAGAGGAGCGAGAAGTTTTAAATTATCGCGCTTTGGGGACATGCCTTTTAGTTGTATTTTTAATATTGGCCGGAAGAGTTTTATATCTGCAGACAGTGCGGGGTGAAGAATACCGCGATCTCGCGGAAGGCAACAAATTGAGGGTTCAGTATTTGTTGGCTCCGCGCGGATTAATCCTAGACAGAGCAGGAAAAACCATAGTCGGCAATATCCCCAGCTTCGAGCTGACCGTGGTTCCTTCTTCTTTGCCGCAGGGCCAGCAGTATGAAGAGGTCTTAGGCGAGATAAGCAAAGTTACCGGAAAGACTGTAGACGAGCTTAAAGCTGTCATTGATCAGACACAAAAAGATTCCGTTCAGCCGCAAACAGTCTTGGAGGATCTGCCAAAGGATCAAGCATTGACACTCGTAAGCAGGATATCGCGATTGCCTGGCCTTGGTGTGCAGGATAGTCCAATTAGGGATTATAAGGATCCTTTGGTTTTTGCCCATCTTACCGGATACACCGGTAAAATCACCAAGCAGGAATTGGAGGGGGCTGCAAGCAAAAATTATTTGATCAATGACTACATTGGAAAAACCGGCTTGGAGGCTTATTATGAAGATTATTTGCGCGGCATCCCTGGCCAGAAGCAAATAGAAATCGACGCCCGAGGAGAGGTTCGCGGCGATATGCGACAGATTCCAGCTCAACCCGGCCGCAATATTAAGACCAATATTGATTATGATCTTCAAAAAATCATATATGACAGTTTGGTTAAGGTAATGAGCCGGGGACGGGCAAAGAAAGCAGCGGCTGTGGCGACCAATCCTCAAACTGGCGAAGTTTTGGCGTTAATCAGTCTGCCTTCCTATGACGGGAACATGTTTGCCCGCGGAATCACTCCCAAAGAATATCAATCCCTTCTTTCCGACCCCAATCTGCCTCTTTTGAATAGGGCCTTGTCGGGAACTTATCCGCCGGGATCGACAGTAAAGCCCATGTTGGCAGTAGCAGCACTGACTGAAGGGACAATCACTCCGCAAACCAAGATCTTGGACGATGGAGTAATTAGAATTGGGAATTTTACTTTTTATGGATATGATCCAAAGGGTTTGGGATTAATGGATGTTTATTCTGCGATCGCGCGTTCGTCTGACATATTTTTCTATACCGTAGGCGGCGGCAACCCTAAAAGTCCGGTTCAAGGATTAGGGCCGGAGAAATTGGCAGAATGGTATCGAAAATTTCATTTGGGCCAAGCCTTAGGCATTGATCTGCCCTCCGAAAAAGATGGGTTAGTTCCTGATCCCGATTGGAAGCAGCAAGTCAAAAAAGAACAGTGGTTTCTGGGAAATACCTATCATATTTCAATTGGGCAAGGAGATCTTCTGGCAACACCCCTGCAAGTTAATAGTTGGACCGCAACCATAGCCAACGGGGGCAAAATTATGGAGCCGCATATTTTGTTGGAAAAAGACTCTAAGGTTTTGGCAGAGAATTTTTTTGATCCCAAATGGGTCAAAGCTGCCCAAGACGGCATGCGGCAGGCAGTAACCGCGGGTTCCGCCCGCTCCCTAAACAGTCTGCCTATCGAGGTTTCTGGAAAAACCGGCACGGCGCAGTTTGATGCCCGCAATCTTTCGCGCACGCACGCCTGGTTTACATCTTACGCGCCCAGCAATGACCCTAAGATTGCTCTTACGGTTTTGGTCGAGTCAGGGGGCGAGGGCAGTTCAGTGGCCGCGCCTGTTGCTAGGGAAGTTTACGAATGGTGGGCCGCAAATCGAAACTAATTTTTTGACTTTTGCATTTTGAATTGCTAATGTATTAAGCGAGAACAATCATGTCTCGAAACCTAAATAAGCTTCACGAAGAAAAATTGACTCGGGGGGATCGCATGGCTGACCGAGTCGCTGATCTTTTGGGCAGCTGGACATTTATATTATGCACGGCGGGTCTTCTGCTGGCTTGGGTTTTTGTCAACATTCTGGCTTATGAATTTCGCTGGGATCCGTACCCCTTTATTTTACTTAATTTGTTTTTATCTGTCGCCGCCGCTGTGGAAGCGCCAATTATTTTGATGAGCCAAAACCGGATGGAAGAAAAAGATCGCCTGCGAGCGGAGCTTGATTTTGAAACCAACGTCAAAGCCGAGAAGGAAATTGAGGAAGTTAAGCGGCAATTAATCGAGATCAAAACCTTGCTTGAAGCAAAAAACCCGGGAAAAAAGAAGTTGACAAGCCCAAGGCCTAGGATGTAAGATTTTGGCAATATGAATAAAAAAGTGTTGTTGACCCAAGATGGCCTTAAGAAGCTTCAGGAAGAACTTAAGGTTTTGAAGGAAGAGCGCAGAAAAGAGATTATCGAACGAATCCAGGAAGCCGTGGCCCATGGCGATCTTTCGGAGAACGCGGATTACGCCCAGGCTAAGGAAGAGCAGGCGTTCATTGAAGGAAGGATCCAGGAATTGGAAGAAATGGTCAAGAATGCCGAAATTATTGCTCGCAACGGCAATCATCAAGCAGTTTCCGTGGGCTCAACTGTCAGCCTCAAAACCGAGGGCAGCACGGTTAAATATACGATTGTCGGCTCAAACGAAGCCAATCCCGCGGCTGGCAAAATCTCCAACGAATCGCTGGTGGGGAAATCTTTATTGGGCGCCAAGGTTGGCCAGAAGGTAAAAGTAGAAACGCCGGCCGGAGTGAATGAATATGAAGTTGTAACTATAGAATGAAGAAAGATTTTAAAGGCTCAACCGACGGTTGAGCCTTTAAAATCTTTCTTCATTCTATA
>JACQPC010000019.1 GCA_016207695.1 Candidatus Doudnabacteria bacterium
ACTCGAAACAGAAGGCGAGAGTGACGGATTGATGAGAGAAATTAAAAATTATTTGAATGAGATGGCAGACAACGTATCAGCACAGGTTCCGGAAATACAAGAGCTCGAAAAGGCCGCAGCCGAATTTAATGCCGAGATGGATGGTGTGGAAGCAGAAACTGCCCAGGTAGACAAAAAGCTTAGTCAAGAATTAGATAAGATAGAAATAGAAGCAAATCGTAGCGCCTTAGATTCTAAATAAACTTAGGACAAGGAAACCCGAGGCAATTCCTCGGGTTTTGTGTTATAATAAAGTGCAATGACAAGCAGAGATTTACGGGAAAAATTTCTAAAATTTTTTAAGCAGAAGGGGCACAAAGTCATCCCATCTGCTTCTTTAGTTCCCAAAGACGATCCCACAGTTTTGTTCACCACGGCGGGCATGCATCCGTTGGTGCCTTTTTTGCTTGGCATAAAGCATCCGGAAGGGAAAAGGCTGACCAATGTCCAGAAATGTCTGCGCACCGATGACATTGATGAAGTTGGGGATGCGGTGCATAACACGTTTTTTGAAATGCTTGGCAACTGGTCCTTGGGCGATTATTGGAAGAAGGAAGCCATCGAATGGTCCTACGAATTTTTGACTGACAAAAAGTGGTTGGGCTTGGATAAATCTAAATTAGCAGTCTCGGTTTTTGCAGGAGACAATGATGCACCTCGTGACAATGAATCGGTTGAAATATGGCGTTCTTTAGGCATTCCAGAGGAACGGATTGCTTATTTGGGTAAAAAAGATAATTGGTGGGGCCCTCCGGGAACTACTGGACCCTGCGGCCCGGATACGGAAATGTTTTATTGGACCGGTGTGGAGGATGGCCCTCCACAATTTGATCCCAAAGATTCAAGATGGGTGGAAATCTGGAATGACGTCTTTATGCAATATGAAAAAACCATTGACAGCAAGTTCATTGAGCTTAAACAAAAAAATGTAGATACCGGCATGGGTATGGAGCGCATGAGCGCTGTCTTGCAGGGCAGGGATAATGTTTATGATACGGATTTGTTCGCTCCAATTATGGAAAAAATACGAGCTTTGGCATCGAAGAAAGATATAAAAGCAGAGCGAATCATTGCTGACCATATCAGAGCCGCAATATTTTTGATTGCTGACGGAGTTACTCCTTCAAACAAAGACCGCGGCTATATCTTGCGCCGCTTGATTCGGCGCGCCGTTACTTACGGCAAGAAAATCGGCATCAATGATCCTTTCACTACATTACTGTATCGTAATGTAGTGGAATTATTTGGCGAACATTATCCGGAGATTAAACATTCCGAAAAGATTTTAGAAGAATTGAACAAAGAAGAAACGAAGTTCGGCAAGACACTTGCCGAGGGGCTTAAGCTGTTAAGCAAGGAAATTACGGGCAAGCAGGCATTTGACCTGTTTCAGAGTTATGGGTTTCCTCTAGAGTTATCTCTAGAGATAGCTCAAGTCAAAAATATCGGCGAGTTTGAAGAGGAGTTTAAGAAGCATCAGGAGCTTTCAAGAACTTCATCTGTCGGAATGTTTAAAGGTGGGTTGGTGGATCATGAGCCGCAAACCGTCAAGCACCACACGGCGCACCATCTGCTTTTGGCGGCTTTGCGGCAAGTGTTGGGCAATCATGTTTTTCAGCGCGGATCCAATGTCAACTCGGAGCGGCTGCGCATAGATTTTTCGCATCCTGAAAAGCTGGCCAAAGAGCAATTAGAACAAATTGAAAATCTTGTTAATCAAAAAATTTCTGAAAATCTTGAGGTGAAAAGGGAAGAGATGCCCAAAGAAGAAGCCGAGAAGCTTGGGGCTTTGGCAGAGTTTGGCGCCAAATATGCCGACACAGTCAGCGTTTATACGATTTATAACAAGGATGGTTCGGTATTTTCCCGAGAGTTTTGCGGCGGCCCGCATGTGGAACGCACCAGCATGCTTGGGGTGTTTAAGATTTTTAAAGAGGAAGCCGTGTCAGCGGGTGTTCGAAGAATTAAGGCAAACATTGAGTAGACTGCTTCGCTTCGCTCGCAGATGCGCATTTGCGAGGAGGCGAAGCCGACGAAGCAATCTAACTTATGATAAACTTAGAAAAAATTTCGGGATTGCCGCTAGAGCTGGGTGACGACTATCATCTTAAGTTCAAGCCACCGCTGGTCGAGATTGCACCTGCCATCAGAACCTTTGAAGACATGCGGCCGGTGTATCAGAATCAAGACATTACAGCGCCGATGAATGAGATGTATTACATGTATCGAGGGTTAAGCCTGCCGGAGCATGCCGGAATTATCAGGCAAAACAATGTCCGCTACGATATCACGGTAATCCCGGCTTGCCTGATTGGCCGAGAGTTCAATAAAACTCTGGGCCATTATCATCCGCCCAACAGCAAAGGTATGCCGTATCCGGAAGTCTGTGAGGTGCTTTACGGTAAGGCTTTGTTTTTGATCCAAAAAATGGACAAAGATTTCGCCAACCTTATCGGCGTTATTGCCATCCTGGCCAATGTCGGCGACAAAATCATTTACCCGCCGGGATACGGCCATATTATCGTCAACATCGGCGTTGACACTCTGGTGACGGCAAACTGGTCAGCTGATAACTTTGAATCACTTTATCAGCCGATTAAAGATCGGCACGGCATGGCTTGTTACGTAATAAATGAAGGCACAAGCCAATATTCGTTTGCGCCCAATCCGAATTACCAAAGTCAGCCGCCTGTCCGCACCATCTCGACCAATTTTATGAAGCGGTTCGCCATTGCCCA